>JAFVBZ010000073.1 GCA_017479645.1 Ruminiclostridium sp.
CCTTGCCTTTTATCTTGATAACACGCTTTCCGAGGAGACCGAGGGATTTGCTCAGATGCTTGACCTTAATAAAGATCCCGATGATGAAACGTTACCATGGGGCAGCTTTTATCTTAACCCTGATGAATGTGAGGCAGGGCTTTACGATCTTGTCTTCACATATAACGACAAACCCGTGGGTGCACTCATCACAAAATTCTACAAGAATGATGAACTCATGGAAAAGTCTGACGAAGAACTGGAAGAGCTTATGAAAGGCATAATGTCATAAATTAATTTGTGTTCATGATCAACAGTTATGGTCATAGAACCCTATAAATATGACATTGGTATGCTGTTTCCTTGTTGTATATACGACATTCCGCATGGTATAGCCAGCCTATTGGCACACCCGATTTCCGTTCCGCACAAGTCCTATCAGGCATTGTGGAGCATACCGCAACAGGTACAAACCCTAATGGAACGAACGACCGCAAGCTCTCGGAAACGCTCTGTAAGCGTTTCTGAGGGTTTTTTCTTTTCAGCGGTTAGTTTTCCGCTCCGTAAGCTCGGACGGCTCTGAGAGTATTTTACCGGGCTTCGGCGCAGTTATCGTGCTGGGTGGGCGGCAGTTTGATGAAAGTGGGGTTGCTTTTTCGGAAATGGTGTGGTATAATGCAAGTGTAAAGCATTCGATTTGCTTGTGTAAATCAAAACTTGCCTTAACATATAACAGCATTAATCTGACAGAATTGATTTTTGAAAGGAGTAAGATATTATGAAGTCAAGATCAACTTTACTATCGTTCGTCCTTTTAGCCCTTGCTTTATGTGCTTTAAGCGGCTGCTCCGAAAAAAAGAGTACAAGCTCCGATAATCCGACAAGTACAAGTGCGAGTGCTGATGCTCCGGCAAATACCGTCACAACTGCCGATCAGGCGGCATTCGATGAATATGTAGCTTATAACAGCCTTGAGAGATTAAAGGCTGACGGTGAAAACTATAAATCGGATTATTACGTAAATGAAGACGGTGAGTTTGTATATTTTGCTTCACAATATTGGGATTCCGATAAACTGTGTAAGAAATACGATAATGGAACGGCGTATTACTATGACGGTGAGTTTTCTTTCTTTCAGATTGAAAATGATGGAGAGCGGGAAATTGATCCGGTACTTTTCGGACCCGATGGAATTGATAAATTTGCCAATTTCGACTTGTTCTATATTCCCGATGAAGAAAAATTGATCGAGACCACTTCTGATCAGCAGTTTGTTGCTGTAACGGAGATTACCGAAAAGGAACACGTTGAATTTAGCCTGAACGGATACGACATAGAATATGAAGACGGAATGGGAGTCCGCACCAAATATACCTTTGATAAGGATAATAAAAAACTGCTGGAGCTTGAAACCTCCGCATTTTATCCCGATGGTTCCACACAGACCTATTATCGTTATAAGTACTCCTATAACGTAGATTTCCCAAATCCGCTTGAAAGCGAAGAAGCTAAGGTCTATGCGGTGGCTGCCGGTGATCCAGCTCAGTGCAGAAATATCAAGGTGACATACGTTTCCGATACCGATAAGGAGCAGACCATCGAGTACAGCATTCCTAAAGGATACTCGTTTTACATATTTACCGATGATTATGTTGCCGATAAATACACAGACCGAGAGTGTACGAAGGTTTACGAGAACTCCGTTGATGCGGAAGAAGATCTGGAATTGTTTGTTCCGCTTGGGTGATTTATATGCCTCTGTGAATCAATAAGTTTTGTTTTATCTTTGTAGCAATTCTCTCACTATATAAAACTGAATAACCCCACAAGCTGTGTGAGCGAACTGTCGCTCCGCAGCTGGAGAAAATGCTTAATGATGAGCTCAGCAAGATACAGAGCTGAGTATACTCTCAAAAAACCAAAGCCGCAGACTAAGTGGTCTGCGGCTTTTTTTGCCTGCTGCTATGCTTTGGTGCTCCCCTGCGAGTTTCTCTCCCAGAACACTCCGTCAACATAGCCTTGTATACCCTTATCGGTTTCTGCCATTTCAAGTCTTTGCTCTGCCCATAGGCAATACTGCTCCTCTTTCTC
>JAFVBZ010000002.1 GCA_017479645.1 Ruminiclostridium sp.
AGTTGTAATAATACGGCAATCTCCCGTTTCTTGCGGGAGATTGCTTTTTAGTGAGAATTGAATGATTTATGTGAGGTTTTATGGTAAAAAGCATTTGTTTTGTTTGCCACGGGAATATATGCCGTTCGCCAATGGCTGAGTTTGTATTCAAGGAAATGCTTCGTCAGCGCGGGCTTGATGACATGTATCTGATAGAATCACGGGCTACAAGTACGGAAGAGATCGGTAATCCTCCCCACTACGGGACGGTTATGAAACTTGCGCAGTTCGGCATTGTCCCTGCAAATAAATATGCAGAACAGCTGAAACGTTCCGATTACGGTAAGTATGATCTTATTATCGGAATGGACGATGCAAACTTAAGAAACATTATTCGTATTACCGGCGGAGATCCACAGAACAAGGTCAAGAAACTTCTGTCTTTTGCGGGAAGTGAACGCAGCATATCCGACCCGTGGTACACCGGAGACTTTGATACGACATACAGCGATATCAAAGAAGGCTGTGACGGGCTTATGAGTTATCTCGGAATATAAAGTAAAGGGCTCTCGGAAAACCGAAAGCCCTTTATTTAACCGCCGCGCCGCACATGGAAAATGAAAACCCGCACTAAGCAGGGTGGGTAAAATCGCTCGACAGTTTCACGCTCCCTTCTTCCGCAGTACGGGAGGTCTGCAATCCCCTGTCGTAGAGAAATCCCTTTTAAAATGTGTTGGATCATAATATCCATGCTTAACCGAACGCAGCAGTAAAATTAGTATTGTTTCAAACGTGAAGATTATTCATCTTCTTCGTCGTACATTTCAAACTGTTTAAGAAATGCATCGCCGATACGATCGTACAACTCCTCGTCATCGATTGTTTTCAGAGTACAATTTTCTTCATCGTCCGGATCGTCTATTATCTCGAGGATTGTGAACTCTTCCTCTTCCTGTCCGGCATCAAGCTCTTCAAAAGGCAGAAGCGCCACATAGTTTCTTCCGTCCACTGTAACAGTATCGATCACTTCGTACTGCTCTCCCTCAAGTTCGATTATCGGGATCTCGGGAGTTTCTTCGTTTTCGGGAATGTTATTTCTGGATTCGCTGTCCATTGGTATCTGCCCCTTTCTGAGCCTCTTGATCTGTCAGCAATATTATACTATAATCAACCGTCGCTGTCAATATATTTTTATTAAATTTCCCTACTTGAATCTACGGTTCTTATAATTTATACTAAAACAAGTTGAAAATATTATACAAATTGCCTAAGAAAAAACTATTGACTTTTTGCTTGAAATGTGTTATATTATATTCAAGGAAAGATAAAGCAATAGAAAAGCTTAAAAAGCTAACAGGATCGTTGATGAACGGTGGTTATCTTTCCCAAGGTTTCAGATGATCGGTCTTAATTCGGACTACCTTGCATCTTACCCGATCAGTTAGTTTTAAGCGACTCTGGAATGCATTGCCGACCGTATCAGTGCAATGTAAATTTAACCGGAAAGGAAGCGAGTCCCATGGAAACAGAGATTTCACAATTCAATAAGACGATATCCGTGACGGACTTGCCGGTCCAAGCAGATTGAATGATATTTCTTCCGCAGCCGGTTATGAGACGGTCATAAAGATGTTGAATGCGGAAAGTGGATCATAGTAAAGCACTTTAGCTTATTCCTTCTATCGGCGGTGAAACGGTATCGTACCCTTCTCGATCAGACAGTTTTGATATTTGCAGTCTCGATCGAACCTAACGCCGAATGGCTTGATATAAATTACTATAAATTGGAGCGGATGTGGTTACAATGAAGATTGCCGCGCATTTCAAAAACAAATGAAAGGTAATTACTCCAATGGAAAGTTAATTCTATCGTAAAACTTTAAAATTGAATAAATCAATGGGCTGCACCAAAAATGCAGTCCATTTTGTTTGCAGTCCCCTTCCCTTTTAACTAATCGGAGGTTTTGAAATGAACGATTCACAAAAAATAGCTGCGCTCCAGGAATGTATCGACAGCACCACAAAAATCTGTGTGTTTACCGGAGCGGGAATAAGCTGTCCGTCCGGAATACCCGATTTCCGTTCTGCTGACGGTATTTATAATGAAAAGATCAACGGATACTATACTCCTGAACAGATAATTTCTCATACAGTATTTATGAAAGAACCAGAGCTGTTCTTCGATTTCTACAAATCAAAAATGCTTTACCCCGATGCTAAACCGAATGATGCACATAAATATTTTGCAGATCTGGAAAAGCGCGGGAAAGCTGTATCTGTTATAACACAGAATATCGATGGGCTGCACCAGGCTGCCGGAAGTACAGATGTTACAGAGCTGCACGGAAGCGTTCATCGGAATTATTGTATGAAATGCGGTACGTTCTACGATATGGAGTATGTGAAAAACTGTGAAACCGTTCCGAGATGCAGCTGCGGAGGTTTAGTGAAGCCCGATGTTGTACTTTACGAAGAACCTCTTGACGAAAATGCGACTATGAATGCAATCAGAAAGATTTCCGAAGCGGAGACCCTTATTATCATAGGAACTTCACTTATCGTATATCCTGCCGCTTCATACGTCAGATACTTCCGCGGAAAGAACCTTATCCTGCTGAACAAGAGCTCAACACCTTATGACAGCAACGCCGATATCGCAATATATGACGATGTTGTGAATGTGGTTCATCAGTTAAAATAATATGCTTTCAAGATATTTGGCTGCTCCGTCATTGTTGTTGCTTTCGGCAACAGCATCGGCGGAGTTTTTTACTGCTTCAAGCGCATTTGAAACAGCTACTCCTATACCGCAGTTCCGGACCGGTTCGATATCATCATTGTCGTCACCGAAATAAACAGCTTCCTCCGGAGACAGACCGTAATGCCCGAGCATAGCTTTGATCCCGTTCCACTTTGTCGCATTTCTGCTCATTATCTGAACGATCCGCTTCTGGGCAATAGTATAATAGGTGTTATCTGTCAGCGATTTTTCTGTTTGTTTTATAAGCTTTTTATTATTTCCGTTTACGAGTATCTTGTATAAAGAAGTATTCTCCGGCAATACCGGAAAGCCGTCATATACAGCAGTATCCCATTCCGGTATGTAAACATTTGAAAAGATGCCTTTATCCGTTTCAATTGATATTACCGGATTCCATAGTTTCAGCAGACCGGATAATATATGCTCGCCGTCTTCCCTTTCGATCGTGTTTTCTATGATATTTCCGCTGGCTTCTATGACTGCACCGTTAAGAGTAACAACTGCATCAAATCCGATAAGTTCACGGTAACCCGTGATAGTCCTTGCGGGACGGGCAGTAGCCGCCATTACCAGAATGCCCGTTTCCCGGCATTTTTTCAGAATGCTGACGGTATAATCGGAAACCGTTTTGTCCGAATGAAGAAGTGTCCCGTCGAGATCGGTTATAATTGCCTTGATATCTTTCATAAAACCTCCTTATATCAGAAAAGCTGTCATCATTGACGTTTTGCCAATGACTGACAGCTTTATTTTACTTGTTGATCTGCTTTGATATCTCAAGCGAAGTGAGCGAATCTTCCGACGCAGCTTCAGCAGCTGCTCTGCGTTCGTTTCCAAGTTCCATAAGAGCATCTGCGGCAGAACGTCCTCCGGTAAGTCCGCCGAGTCCGGCACCTGCAGTCCCGGAATTGTTCAGGAACCGTTTTACATTGCTCTCGCTGTACTCGCTATACTGCTTGATGTATCTTTCTGCAGTAGCTTTAAGCGGATTGTAAGCTTCGTTCTCCGTTTCAAGTATATACTTGAACAGCTCATTCACCTTAGCGTCCATAACATATTTCAGCCTGTTGGTGACATAGCTGTAAGCACCGGAAAGATCCGGATTCTTGATGATAGATCCGGCAAATTCGATGAAACGCTTCTTGTCCTTGAGCTGTAGATAGTTTATCGCATAAGTAATGCTTTCGTAGAAATTCTGAGAAATTATGACATTTCCGTCTGCGCTTACAGCCGAACCGCTGAGCAGAACATTCAGGTCATTATCGGTGAGTTCATTGATAGCATAAGCGGAAGCCATCATTTCAGCATCGGGATAGCCCTCAACATTCCTGTCAATATTCGGATTGACCTTTCTTGCAAGAACGCCGTTGCTGTGCATCTTATCGGCTTTCCATTTGATCTGTTCATATTCTTTCGGAATGCACACTCTTCTGTTTATAAAGAAGTTTTCCAGCATTTTGCGGGAGATGTTATCAAAAGAGATCTTTACAAAAGGACAGGAAAGTGCTATGACCTTATTCTCGTCTATACTTCCGGGTTCGCCGTAGATAACATTGTTAAGCGGTTCTATGATAATGCAGGTGAAATCGGTTCCATTGGTAGCACATGCCGCAGCGTTTATATGCCCCTCGATAAGCGCGGAGAACATACCTGTCAGATGATACGCTATTCCGCCGATCTTTTTGCCGGAAGCTAATTTCTCGCTGGCGTTTCTAACAGCCGATTCTATATAACCGGAGAAGGCATGCGTAGGAATTATGAAAGGAGGAGAAAAGCATTTTTCGCTTCCGATAACGGGATTATAGGGTGCAGAACCGGATATCTCGTGTTTTATGGTAAAGGCGTCCCAGAAAAAGTTGCCTGCGCCGTCGGTAGGAAAAACCTTTCCGAGGTGTACGACATACAGTCCGTTTGACAGCATCTCAAGTACCGGCATAATAGCCTTTGAAAGCGGAGCCGTACCGCTGAAATAGTTTTCGCAGCACTTGGAAAGCTTTGTTCCGAGTACTGATTTTGTTTTTTCAATAGAAGAAGTCTGCCAGATAATGCGGTTCATCTCGTTGTCGTTTTCCTTATACTGAATGTCAACAAGGCTTTCTCCGGCAACATAGAATGTCTTTCTGCATATACCGTTTTTTACGGAAGTATCGCACACGCCGATCATGCCGTCACTTGAAGTCACGCTTACAAGCAGAAAATCACCGGCAGGACCGTTGAGCGATTCAATTGAAACATTGGCTTTCATAAATCTGCGCCTTCCTTTCCCGGATCATCAGTCCTGCTCTACTCTCGCGGCAATAAATTCTGCAAGATCATTCTGAACATTCTTCTGAAACAGACGTTTCGGAATGCAGCATACAGATCTGTCACGGCAGACTATGGATATCGAATATTTCGTTTCGTAATAATACTTTGCGAAAGACCATGGTATCAACTCTTTACCGGAATATATACACTGTTCTATTGCACCGAATCCGTCCGGTGCCACAACAAAAACTATATTCTCGGCAGTGGAAACATCTTTTTTCAGAAATCCCGAATACCTGTATCTTGCAATTATACAAAGAACAAGGTATATGATAATACCGACTGCCAGACCGATAAAGAAAGATATAATAACATACAGAATGAAGTTCTTCTCAAGTGAACCGCCGATAGCCCATATCCCGAAAAATGAAGCTACCGCAGAAAGCGCGGCGATCAGCCATATCGGAAATTTCAGCTTGCTGTAAATATGAGAAACACTTCCGGAGTTTATTTCCTTTTCGGCATATATTCCCGTTCCTGTATATAAACTTGCTGAAAGATCAGCGCTGGAATAGTTATATTTTGGAGGTAATATCCTGTGTTTTACATTTTTCTGCGCGCTGCATGATGCAAGCATTCCTTCAGCTATCGTCCGGAAGTGGATAATTTGTATATTCTCTTCAAAAGCATTTTTGGGAAGAGTATATTCCACCCGCTCAAAAACTATCCGGAAGCAGTCAGGCAGCTCAGAATACTCTTTTACCGAGCTCCACTCATAAACATCGAGCATATCGGTATCATCGTCAAATACAGCGAAATAATCTCCGACAATAAATGTCTGATTCTGCTGACTTACTGTGAGGTGAAATCCCGCTAACGATTCAAATGCCATAATAAGGCTCCTTTATCAGTCTGTCGGTCAAATTACATCAGTTTTCCGAAAAGCTGAATCCAATAACAGTAAATGCCGTCCTGGACGAAGCCGAATCCTACATCTTCGACACCTTCGCGAAGAATGTTCTCCTTATGTATTTCCGAGCTCATCCAGAGTTCCATTGCACGCTCCGGATCAACGCCGGAATTGGGAATACGAAGATAGTTTTCCGCGGCTATACGATGAATGTATCCCTGATCGGCAAGGGCTGTTGTCCAGCGCGTTCCGTTTGTGCGGGTGTGACCGTTATCGTAGTTGCTCATAAGCTCGCCGGCTCTGATATACGCGGCATCGCAGAGCTTCTGACTGAGCTTTACTTCCGGAA
Organism: Ruminiclostridium sp.; assembly: GCA_017479645.1. Classification (GTDB taxonomy): domain Bacteria; phylum Bacillota; class Clostridia; order Oscillospirales; family Ruminococcaceae; genus Ruminiclostridium_E. The sequence goes on from JAFVBZ010000002.1 coordinate 6,247, forward strand.
GTCCGGCTTTTTTTCTTTCGGCATTTGTAAGTTTAAGTGCCTGCTTAACGTAATCGGAATATGAATCTTCCGTTATCTGATCGAGCGGTGATATGATCGCAACTTCACTTGTGATCCAGCCGTCTTTAACTGCGATCGCCTTTATTGTCTTGTCCTTCTTGACAACAAGGTATGCGCCGTCAAGAACAGTTGATTTTTCGGTGGGATCCTTGCCGTTAGTGGTAAAGTGTATGGTCATTCCGGGCTCAAGATCAGTAATTTCGACTTTTGCTGTGCCGTCGAGCCTGTCGCTTACGAGGAACTTCGGAGTCGGACACTTTCTTTTTACATCTATAGTTCTGATCTTGCCTACAAGATTGCCTTTTTTGTCAAATTCCGCAGCTTTCAGTACAGTTGCGCTTCTGAAACCGAGAGCCTTTGTATAAAGCTTTGACTTGGTGGTTGGATCTGTTCCGTCTGTTGTGTAATAGATCTTATCAGCGGAATTCTGCGGTTTCAGCTTAACTGCTGTGTATTCCCATGTGTAGGTTTTGCTTGCGCTTATACCCGATGCTGCCGATACGGGGATTGAAAAAGTGAGTGCAGAAGAACATACAACTGCAGCTGTCAGCAGAACGGATATGATTTTGTTGAGTTTCATTTGTGCCTCCGGGGTAATTTAGTGGATATGTTTTATTCATCGTCAACGATATCCGGGATATCTGTATCCGAAATATCGTTTCCGAAGTAATTGACAAGTGCAGCAAGCTTATCTGCGCTGAAATCGGACTGATAGTGCCAGTCAATATTAAGAGCATAATGGTTTATGGCGTCATCTGCGATGAAGTCTATCTTACCGAAGTTGTAGGAAAGCTTGTGTATATCGTCTATGATATCCTTGCATTCTTTCGCAAACTCTCTTATTGTCATTCCTGCATCAGCAAAATGGATCGTAAGATTTATTATATCACCGTCGTTAAGATCAGCGGGAGTATTGTACATTTCTGCGTTCTCCCCGAAAAGCTGAGTCTCAATATCGACGCTTTTTATGTAATCTTTGGCGATAGTATCATGCAGCTCGCTTGCAAGCATATTCTGCAGTCTTCGTTCGGCGTAGATACGTTCACCTGTTCCGGCTGACGCATTCACAGATACGACCGAAAGAGCGCATGAGAGAGCTATAAGAACGGCAATAATAACAACACTTCTTATATCGAGCTTTATGCGAAGAGATCTTTTCCTGAGAACAGCATAAAGAATATCTATACCTGCAAAGACCAGCATTACCGGCGCCCACTTTATTGCTGCATAGACTCCGACAGGAGAAGTAAGCAGTGATATCAGAAGTACGATGCCCATGAAAATGAGAGATGCAGCACCGGAAAGAACTCCGATAACATATACAGGACGGCGTTTTGGGGTAACGGGAACGGGTGCGGCTTTGGGAACAGACGAAAAATGATCGTTCAGAACAGCATTTTCTGCTGCGATCTCGATCTTCATTCGCTTAACGGCGTCCATACTTTCGCGGACGGCTTCTTCCGGAGTTTCCGTATGTGGTTCCTCTTCGTCGTCGGGTACATTAACCGGTTCAAATACATCTTCGGGGACAGCGGGTTCGGAATTGTCATCTATAACTTCTGATTCGTTGTCAGCTTTATCGTCGGTTTCACCGAATAACGTGCTTTTCAGTTCAGACAAACTCTCACCCCGCTCCGGATAATAACTTTACATTTTATTATAACATATACGATCATAAAATGCAAGCAATTTTTTCCGGAAAAAACAGCGGGCAAATGCCCGCTGTGGCTTTTATATTCTCATTTGCCGCACAGCGCATCGGCTATAGCCTTTGCAGCTGTCTTTCCGGCTCCCATAGCAGAGATCACGGTAGCTGCGCCGGTCACTGCGTCTACGCATGCGTAAACATTGCTGCGCGAAGTGAGTCCATTTTCTGTAATGACTATTCCGCCGCGCTTATTGACTTCGAGTCCTTCCGTAGTATCCTTTATAAGCGGATTCGGAGATGTTCCGATCGCCATTATCACTGTGTCGGCTTCTATCTCAAAATCGCTTCCCACTATCTCAACGGGTCTGCGTCTTCCCTTTTCGTCCGGTTCGCCAAGTTCCATTTTAATGCACTTCACAGCTTTGACAAAACCGTTTTTCGGGTCACGGGGATCGTTCTCGTTATGATATCCGATGATCTCAACCGGGTTGCAGAGTATGCGGAAGTCGATGCCTTCTTCCTTTGCATGCTCTACTTCCTCTTTTCTTGCGGGAAGTTCGTCAAATGAACGTCGATAAACGATATAAACATGCTCCGCGCCAAGTCTGAGTGCTGTTCTTGCAGCGTCCATAGCAACATTACCGCCGCCGACAACTACGACTCTGCCGCCTTTTTTGATCGGAGTAGCCGAATTATCAAGGTAAGATTTCATAAGGTTGGAGCGGGTAAGGAACTCGTTCGCAGAGTAAACTCCGCAAAGCGATTCGCCGGGAATATTCATAAAGTTGGGAAGACCGGCTCCTGTTCCGATAAATACAGCTTCATACCCCTGTTCAAACAGCTCGTCGATTGTAACGGTGCGTCCGATTATAACGTTTGTTACGATCTCAACGCCGAGCTCTTCAAGTATTTTTACTTCATCGGCAACTATGCTTTTCGGGAGTCGGAATTCCGGGATACCGTAAACAAGAACGCCTCCCGCGGCGTGAAGTGCCTCGAATACTGTTACAGAGAAGCCTTTCTTTGCGAGATCTCCTGCACAGGTAAGTCCGGAAGGACCGGAACCTATAACAGCGACTTTGTGTCCGTTAGGTGCGGGATGTTCAGCTGTACCGGTCCTGTTTACGCGGTGCTGATCAGCAACATAGCGTTCAAGCCTGCCAATTCCGACAGGTTCAAGGTTCAGCTTCGTTCCGAGTGTGCATTCATGCTCGCACTGGGATTCCTGCGGACAAACTCTTCCGCATACTGCCGGAAGCGAAGAAGATTTCGAAATGACGCTGTATGCGCCTTCAATGTCATTTTGCTTTATATGTGAGATGAATTCGGGAATGTCGATATTTACCGGACAGCCCTGCATACACGGCTTGTTTTTGCAGCCGAGACATCTCTGTGCTTCGGCAAGAGCAAGTTCTTCGTTATAACCGAGTGCAACTTCGCTGAAATTGTGTGCGCGGACTTCGGGCTTCTGCGTAGGCATTTCATGCTTTTTCGGTTCTCTTGCAGCCATTATGCTTTCGCCTCCTCACCCATTTTCATCAGCCGACAGGCTTCTTCTCTTGCTTTCTTTTCTTCGGAAGCATACATTCTGCTTCTTGCGATAGCTTCGTCAAAATCTATCTCATGACCGTCAAATTCCGGTCCTTCAACACAGGCAAACCTTGTCTTTCCGCCTACGGTAAGTCTGCAGCAGCCGCACATTCCTGTTCCGTCGATCATGATAGGGTTCATGCTTGCGATCGTCTTTATACCGTACTGTTTTGTGAGTGCGCAGACAAACTTCATCATTATCAGCGGACCGATCGTTATGACTTCATCATACTTTTCTCCGCTTTCTATCAGTTTTTTCAGCGCATCTGTAACAAGTCCCTCCTCACCCCAGGAGCCGTCGTCACTTACGGCATAGAATGACGAGGAATGCGCGCGGAACTCATCTTCAAGAATGACAAGATCCTTTGTCCGGAACCCGGCTATTACATGTACTTCGGTTCCCTGCTCAAAGAGCTTTTTGGTGACGGGATAAGCTATTGCGCAGCCAACACCTCCGCCGACAACGGCTGTTTTGCGTAAACCTTCGGTGTTTGTGGCACGGCCGAGAGGTCCTACGAAGCTTTCAACGCACTCTCCCGCAGAAAGCGAGTTAAGGCGCATAGTAGCAGCTCCGACTATCTGGAAGATAATAGTGATACTGCCCTTTTCTCTGTCAAAATCGGCAACAGTAAGCGGTATTCTTTCCGCGTCCGAGTGTGAGCGCACGATGATAAACTGACCGGGTTCGGCTTTTTTGGCGATTAGCGGAGCTTCAATCTCCATAAGCGTCACAGTCGGGTTCAGCGGCATCTTTCTAATTATTTTGTTCATAGTTGCAGCCCTCTTTACAAATGTTTGCAGTCTATATTATATCACAAAAAACTTAATATGTAAAGCGAAAACGATAAATTAGACTGTTTTGCCCATATTGTGAATAAATTACTGATTACGCTTGAAAAAAACAATGATATGTGATATAATAGAAAAAATTGTAAGGAAGTGCAGAACAATGGCTGAATTATCACACCTGATCGATCTTAACGACTTTACTCCGTCGCAGTGGAACACGATAGTTTCACTTGCGCACGAGATCATGAGCGCCCCCATGGTCTATGCCGGGGCATGCCGCGGAAAAATAATGGGTACGCTTTTCTACGAACCCTCAACAAGAACGCAGATGAGCTTCCAGACGGCTATGCTTCGTCTCGGAGGCGGTATCATCGGTTTCGACAATCCCTCTACTTCTTCTGTGGCAAAAGGCGAAAACCTTAAAGATACCACAAAAATCGTAAGCGGTTATTCCGATATTCTTGTAATGCGTCACCCTCTCGAAGGCGCATCAAAAGCAGCCGCTCTCACAGCGGACTGTCCTGTTATTAATGCCGGAGACGGCGGTCATCTTCACCCCACCCAGACCTTAACCGATCTGCTCACCCTCCGTGAAGAAAAAGGGAGGCTCAGCGATCTTACAGTAGGTTTCTGCGGAGATCTTAAAAACGGCAGGACAGTCCACTCTCTTTTAAAAGCTCTTTCATGCTTTGAGGGCAACAAATTTATCCTTGTTTCTACTCAGGAGCTTAAAGTTCCTACCTATATCAAGGACTACATCTCCGCCAGCGGAAAGACTTATGAGGAGTATTCATCGCTTGAGGAAGTTATGCCAAAGCTTGATGTTCTTTACATGACACGAATTCAGCGTGAGAGATTCGGCTCTCCCGAAGAATACGAGAAGCAGAAGAACGTTTACTGCCTTGACGCAAAGAAGATGAAGCTTGCAAGTCCCGAGCTTATCGTACTTCACCCTCTGCCCCGTGTTGATGAGATAGCTGTTGAGGTTGACGATGACCCGAGAGCGATGTATTTCAAGCAGGCTAACTATGGTATGTACGTCAGAATGGCACTTATACTCTGTATGCTTGATTATCACCTTGAGTCAAAGCCTCTTCTCTCCGGAAAGATCATAAATGAGGTAAAATGCACAAATCCGCGCTGCATCACACATACAGAGGCATATCTCCCCCACAGTTTCCGTAAGAACGGCGATGTTCTTGAATGTGAGTATTGCGACGAAAGAATTCTGATATGACATTTCCGGATATTCTACTATACGATTTTTCCGATGATAAGCATAGTCTTGACGAGATCGCAGATCTGCTCGGCAAACAGAGATATGATTACTGCCGGCGTATGAAGAGCGAGAAATCGGGACTTGCTTCCGCTTTTTCATTTCTCCTGTTAAGATACGGTTTGAAAAAGTATTTCGGTATTTACGATATTCCGGAACTTACTTTCGGTGAGCATGGAAAACCGTTTCTGAAGGAATATCCCGGTTTGTATTTCAGTATGAGCCATGCCAGAAGCCGTGCAGTATGCACGATATCGGAAGTTCCGATCGGTGTTGATATACAGGATATAAGACCTTTGTCTGCATCTGCGGCGTCAAAGTTTCTTACCGATACCGAACTCAGACAGATAAGTGCGGAAAACAGCACCGCTTTATGCAAAGCATGGAGCATAAAAGAAAGCTATTCAAAAATGACCGGAAAAGGCTTTTCCGAAGGCTTCACCAATATTGATACCGGGAAGCTTATTCGATCAGGAACAGCTTCTGTCACCGAAAAAGACGGGTATATTATCAGCATTTGTATGCAGGAGTGAAGTAATGCAGGCGAAAGTATGTGTAGTATTCGGAGCCGGAAACGAGTTTCCGGAAAAAATAGATCTGCCGGAACAGGATCATGTAATTATAGCGGCAGACGGCGGTATGAAAAAGCTCGGTGAACTCGGCATTCTCCCGGACCGGGCTGTTGGCGATCTCGATTCACTTGAGACCGCACCGGATTCCGGTGACTTCAAGCTGCTGCCGCACATCAAAGATACTACGGATATGTATGAAGCTGTACAGATAGGGATTTCACTTGGCTGTTCGGAGTTTCTGATATTCGGCGGAACCGGCGGACGGCTCGATCACACTCTCGCAAATATCCAGCTTGCCGCGGAATTGTCGATGAAAAACAATAAAGTGAAGATATTCGGAGATAAGTATGTCCTCACTGCCGTTACAAACGGAACAGCGATACTTCCCGCAAAAGAAAGAGGATATGTTTCTGTATTCGCTCACAGCGATATCTGCAGCGGAGTAACTATAAAAGGACTATTTTATGAAGTCGAAAACGCAGAACTCAAGAACAGTTTCGCACTCGGCGTAAGCAACGAGTTTATCGGCAAAGAACCGATCATATCAGTTAAAAACGGTACTCTTTGCATTTATTACGAAATATGAGGTAAGATAATGACAAAACAGGTCAAAGTCGGAGATATAACATTCGGAGACGGCAATATATATATACAGTCTATGCTGAATGTTCGGGCAGACGACATTGAAAACAGCGTCAAACAGGCGAAAGAACTTGAAAATGCAGGCTGCCAGATAATAAGAGCAGCTGTTCCGCATCTTGAAAATGCAGAACTGATACCTGCACTCAAGAATGCAGTTTCAGTTCCGATCGTTGCCGATATCCATTTCGATCATCGCATTGCGCTGAGATGCGCAGAACTCGGAGTTGATAAGATACGCATAAATCCCGGAAATATCGGCTCGGAAGAAAATGTCAGAGCAGTTGCTGAGGCTTGCCGAAAACGCGGTATTCCGATCAGAATAGGCGTAAACTCCGGCTCTCTTGAAAAAAAGGTCCTTGAAAAGTATGGCAGTCCTGTTCCGGAGGCGTTTGCAGAGAGCGCTCTGGAGAATGTGAAACTGCTTAATAAATATGATTTTGACGATATCGTTATTTCCATAAAATCATCTGATGTAAAAACAACGATAGAAGCATACAGGCTGCTGCACAAGCAGACCCACTACCCTCTTCACCTCGGTGTGACTGAAACCGGGACCGCTCACATGGGCATTATCAAGTCGGCAATAGGGATCGGTTCACTTCTGTGCGACGGTATCGGCGATACTATCCGCGTTTCTCTGACTGCCGATCCTGTTGAGGAAGTTAGAGCGGCAAAAGATATACTGAAAGCCTGCGGTATCGGCGGCGGCGTGAATATCGTAGCTTGCCCGACCTGCGGAAGAACGCAGATAGACCTTATAGCACTCGCAAACAAGGTTGAAAAAGCGGTAGCCGGTATAAACAAAAATATCAAGATCGCGGTCATGGGCTGCCCGGTAAACGGACCGGGAGAAGCACGTGAATCCGATCTCGGCATCACCGGCGGCAACGGAAAAGCCGTTATTTTCCGCAAAGGTGAGATAATCCGCACGGTACGCGAAGAAGATGTGCTGTCCGCACTTATGGAAGAAATAGAAAAGCTCCCCGATTGACGGGGAGCTTTCTTCGTATATAATTTACTCTTTCTGCTAAATTTACCACAGTAAAAGTATGTCTTATAATAAAATATTACTTTACAAGAACTGCCGAAAATCCGAACGGCTCAGTGCAGATGTTTCCATATTCTTCCCTGCCATGAAGGATATTGTAC
>JAFVBZ010000014.1 GCA_017479645.1 Ruminiclostridium sp.
AATATAGGGAAAATCTTATTTACAGGATCATTATAATACACAAACTTAAAATTTACTTAAACCAGCGGCTGCAAACCGGGATTGACGGGAATGAAGATATATGATATAATCGGTTCAGAGATCAAGGAAAGGCAGGCGATACAATGGATCCGAGAACAGCTCTTTTTTCATATCCGGACCCCTACGACGTTAAAGGCACAGACAGGCTTTTTGTCCGTGCAATGAGAGACTGCTGCGTCTATCATTACCGGAATTGCCCGGAATACCGGAAGATACTTGATTCCGCCGGATTCGATCCTTACGGGATAAAAAGTCCCTCCGACATTGCAAAACTCCCGTTCCTTCCGACAGTTTTTCTGAAAAAGCACCGTATCTACTCCATGCCGCAGTACCGTATGCCGATAAAGGCGACATCTTCCGGCACCGGCGGCGTTTACAGCAGGATAGGTTTCGATACGCAGGGGCTCTACTGCGGACTCAGAATGGTGCTGAAAGTATTCGGACTGCGCGGCATCGTCTCCCCGCAGCCCTGCAATTACGTTATTCTCGGCTACAAGCCGCATAAGAGCAACCACACCGCTATTGCAAAGACCGCCTACGGCTACACTCTGCTCACACCTGCCGTAAGCCGTACATTCGCGCTGAAATATACGGACGGGGCATACAAGCCCGATCTCGAAGGTATAGCCGCTGCTGTGGTGCGCAATTCCCACTCTCCTTTCCCGACACGGTTCATCGGATTTCCGGCATACACATGGTTCATGCTCCGGCTTATGGACGAGCGCGGCATGAATGTCAAGCTCCCGGCAGGCTCGAAGATAATGCTGGGCGGCGGCTGGAAGCAGTTCTACAAGGAGCAGGTCAACAAATCCGATATGTACGCACTTGCAAAGAAAGTGCTGGATATCGACGAAGAAAACATCATCGAAAGCTACGGTGCCGCAGAACACCCAATACTCTACTGCGACTGCAGGAACCACCATTTCCATATCCCCGTGTACAGCCGCGTCATTATCCGAGACGTGAATACGCTGGAACCGCTGGGATACGGCAAGACCGGACTGGTGAACCTGATAACACCTATGGTTTACGGCACGCCCATACAAAGCATCGTCACCGACGATCTCGGCATTCTTCACAGATCGGAGGAATGCGGCTGCGGCATCAGCTCACCCTATCTTGAGATAATCGGGCGCGCGGGATTCACCGATGTAAAGACCTGTGCTGCCGGAGCCGAGGAGATACTGAAAACGGCGGGAGGTGACGCAAAGTGATACTTTTCGGAGGCAAGATATACCCGACTGACAGGCAGAGCGAGCTGCTCGGAATACTCGAAAAGCGCATCAACCGCACTCTCGCTTTCGGAAACCTTGACCGGGAGACTGTGATATCCGCACTCGACGATCTTGCGGTACGCATTGCACTCGGCAGATTCGACAAGCTTATCGCCGGATTCGCGCCCGACGATGTGATGAGGTACAAGAATGCGGCGATAACGGCAATGAAGCGCGAGAACCTTGAAACAAGGCTTGCCGTGGAACTTCCGGACAATATTATGGCAGGACGCACAGGCAATCTGATACACTCCGTCCGCCCTCTCGGCACAATAATGCACATCGCTGCGGGAAACGCGGACGGACTTCCCGCCCTCAGCGTTCTCGAAGGACTTGTAACCGGCAATGTGAATATACTGAAGCTGCCCTCCGCGGACAACGGGATAACGATAAAGATTCTTACCGAGCTTATAGAAACAGCACCGGAGATCGCGGACTACATCTACGTTTTCGACACGCCCTCTGCCGATGTGGACGCTATGCGAAAAATGGCGGATATCTCGGACGGGATAGTTGTCTGGGGCGGAGAAGCGGCTGTCAAGGCTGTCCGGGCGCTTGCTCCTGCCGGCGCAAAGCTTATCGAATGGGGTCACCGCCTCGGATTTGCATATATATCCGGTTACGAGAATGAGAATGCGGAGCTTGCGGCACTTGCAAAACATATAGCCGAGACCGGTCAGATGCTGTGCAGCTCCTGCCAGACGATCTATCTTGACACTTACGATACAGATACACTCGATATGTTCGCTGAAAAATTCCTGCCCGTGCTGGAAAGAGCCGCCGACGCATACCTGCACACAGATATAGGAGCTTCGGCACAGCTATCGGTGAACAGGTACTGTGAACGGCTGGAATCAGCAGCCGGATTTTCCCGCCGAAAAGACCGGCATACGCTGTACGGAAGGAACTGTTCGGCAACGGTATGCCGCGGAAGTACGCTCGAACTGTCGGGAATGTACGCAAACGTGCTTGTGAAACGGCTTCCGGAAAAGCATATCCTCCCTGTGCTACGCCGGACAAAGGGAACCCTCCAGACCGCCGGACTTATCTGCTCACCGGAAAAACGGGACAGACTTACGGAAATGCTTATCCGCTCCGGGGTCAACCGTGTTATGCGCGCAGGCGATATGTCGGCGTCTTTCACAGGCGAAGCGCATGACGGAGAGTACCCGCTGAGGCGCTATATAAGGAATACAGACACCGAAATTTTGTAAGATATATTATATTTGCAGGCGCCGATTTAGTCAATTTGCATATTGACGAAAACCCGTAATACATTTATAATAAAAGAGTATGCAGATGTTATTCTGCCTAATGTACAAAGGTACATATTTTTAAGGAGGTCAACTCAAATGAAATTAAACAAGATCGTATCCGGAATCGCAGCAGCTGCTGTTACAGCTTCCGCTCTCGCAGTTTCTTCCGGTGCAGCACTCGTCGTTTCCAACGCTACAAACACAGGCTTCAGCAGCACAGCAGGTATGTGGATGCAGCAGATCTATATCCCCGGACAGGATATCGACTTTGGTATAGATCCTCGTGAAATGGGCAAGATCGTATTCACCATTACGCCTGAGAATCCCGAAGATTTTGAAGGCGGCACAGGCGGCGGCGTAGTAATCTCCAGCGGTCCGCAGAACGGTGCTCCCGCAGATCACAACTGGGCAAGCTCAAACTTCTGGGGCGTTTACGACGAAGAGAAAGAGATCTTCGGACGTGATCCCGAGAACGACACAAACCCGATCCACACAGAGATCGCAGGCGACTACATCTACACACTTACAGTAAACGTAGATGATACAAACTGCGTTCAGCAGGAAAGCTATGATGCAGTTGACTGCTACGTTCAGATCGCACTCCAGGAATGGGGCAACGAGATCTTCACTGACATCAAGGTGCTCAGCCTTGATATCTATGACAAGTCCGGCGCTCTCATGGGCTCTTTCGACGGCGACGGCAACTTCACAGCAGGTACAGCTTCCGCTCCTGTTTCTGCTCCCGCAGCCGAGACAGCGGCAGCTCCCGCAGAAGAGACAACAGCAGCTCCCGCAGCAGGCGATGTTGCAGCAGCTACAGATTCCACAAAGGGATCTCCTAACACAGGTATCGAGGACGTTGCAGTTGTTGCAGGTATCGCTCTCGTAGCAGGCGGCGCTATCGCAGTTGCAAAGAAGAGAAAGTAAGTCTTACATGATCAGACCTGAAAAGGACACCACACGTTGGTGTCCTTTTTGTCTGTCAAAAAAGATGCTTTTTTGACAGACTTGTCCTGCGCGGACAGCGCCAACCTCTTTAAAAAGGGGTTGGATCCCTAAACCTGATCCCGTAAAACGGAGCATTGATAGTTTCTGCGAAAAAAGAAATATACTTCTAAAAGATAAAAGCGGACAGGTCACCCTGCCCGCTTAATGTTATGTGCTGTCACACAAGCTTCTTCTTTATCGTGATCTCTACCGATTTTCCGATTATTCCGACGATAACGTCGTCGGCAAGATTCGCGATTATCGACTTTTCAAGCTCGTCCCATGCTTCCGTATCGCCTTCGGCTTCATTGCGGTACTGCGCAAGAGACCATGCACTTGAGTAGCCGTAGGGATCCTGGTACATACCCATATCATAGAAAGTATAGGGCGATTCGCTGTAGATCATTGCGGAAGAATCGGCTGTCTGCGCGTAGTTCGCGAGCATTATTTCCGCAGCAATGCGGATCTTGTTCATAATGCCCTTTGCGGCTGCGTTCACGCCGGACTTGGATACCGCAAGCACCTTGTCTCTGTCGATAGTCGGAAGAATGTTCTCCGGCTCAACCTTGACATGAACTTCATATTCGCTGCCCTTGTTCTCGATCCAGAACATACCTGTACCGTAATGCAGAAGGTTCGGCAGCATCTCGATAAGCTCTTCCGATAAAAGGTTGAGCTTCATTTCCTGTTTATGGCTGAGACCGTTGTAAGCTGCGATCTTATGTGCTTCATTGTGTATCTGGCTTACAGAAGCCTCGTCTTTTTCAAATCTGTAGATATCGGTTCTCATAATATGTGTCCTTTCCTTGGAAGTCTTTAATACCGAATGTTCACGCTTCCGGATATATTATTAACTATTATAGCACATATTTGATATATAATCAAGTGATTTTTAAAAAATCGGCAGTGAATCGCTTCACTGCCGACAATATTGTTATGCTTTGAAAAGCTCCGATACAGCGTCCTCTTTAAGGTCTGCGCCGATAACACAAAGTCTTCCGATAGTGCTTGCACTGCCTGTGCGCACATCGGGGATACCGGGAACATAATCGAAATGGATCCATGTTCCGTCCGTTCCCGCGACAATACCCTTCGCTCTGAGCACAGTTCCGTACTTCTGCTCATCGGAAAGCGCTTCAAGGCAAGCCTTGATCTCATCTGCGGAGTAGGGTCTTGCTGTCTCTCTGCCCCAGCTGGTAAATACGTCATCGGCATGGTGGTGATGATGATGCTCGTGCTCGTCGTCATCGTGATCGTGGTGGTGATGATCGTGGTCGTGGTCATCGTCATCGTGATCGTGATCGTGGTGATGGTGATGTTCATGTTCATGCTCATCTTCATCATCGTCATGGTGGTGGTGATGATCGTGCTTTGCAGCTTCCTCAAGCAGAGCCTTCAACTCATCATCAAGCGTGTTCTTCTGTGTCATTGCATCGACAAGCTGTGCGCCGGTAAGCTGATCCCACTCGGTAGTAACTATCGGAGCCTTCGGATTCTTCTCACGCAGGCTCTTTACGCAGTCGTCCAGCTTATCCTGCGAAAGACCGGCTGTGTGGCTCAGGATAAGGCAGCTTGCGTATGTGATCTGGTTGTCGAAGAACTCACCGAAGTTTTTCATATACATCTTGTACTTCTTCGCGTCAACAACTGTGGTGAATCCGTCAAGCTCAACATCATGCATATCTATGTTCTGCACCGCTCTGATAACATCGCTCAGCTTGCCGACACCGGAAGGCTCGATGAGTATGCGGTCGGGGTGGTACTGCTCAAGTACCTTTTCAAGCGCGGTCTTGAAGTCGCCCACAAGACTGCAGCAGATGCAGCCGGAGTTCATCTCGGTTATCTCAACGCCGGAATCCTGGAGAAATCCGCCGTCTATGCCTATCTGACCGAACTCGTTCTCGATAAGCATAAGCTTTTCGCCCTTATAGCCCTCGGCGATAAGCTTCTTTATAAGCGTTGTCTTGCCTGCGCCGAGAAATCCCGAAAAAATAGTTATCTTTGTCATTTTATATTCTCCTGTCTTTTTTATTGTATCCCTGCCCTACGGCAGAGTTTTTTTACTTGTGAAGCCGCGCTTCCGTCATATCATCGAGACTACCTTTTCTGCCGGCGGTTCGGCATCTTTAAGCTCGTATATCTCCATGGTCGGGTAGTCGATGTTGTATGCGTTGTCATGCGCGACTTTGATGCCTGCGGTTATGGTGACCCAGTGCTCCGGGCGGGGCTTGAAGTCCTTATTGTATGTTCCGGCGATCCACGCAAACTGTATGTCCTCCGCACAGCAGTTCATGATATATCTTCCCACAGCGAATGTTCCCTTCGGGAACCGGGGCTGTTTGGTTATCATCATTTTTACGGTAACTTTCTTGCCGTCATAGTTTCTGGTATTCTCCATGATATCGCTGAACCACAGACCGTAATGCTCATCTGAAATAACGATGTTGGAAGCGTTCATGTCGAACGGCATCGGATCGACTATATCATCGAGCTTCATCTCACCGCTGTCAGCTTCGTAGTATATCGTAACGCGCCTGTTCACGCTTCGCACGGTCCTGTGCAGGTCTTCGACAGCAGCGTTGCCCTCGTAACGGTTGAATACAACAAGATCCGTGAAGTTGATCTTTTCCGTTACAAGCGGACGGAAGCTTGTGTTGTACTGGAGGAAAGTTGTGGCATCTGCAACAAACACTACCTGGAATATATTCCAGTCCTCCGGCATATTCATCACAAGATCGCCGAGGCTCCACATTCCGTTATACTCGATAACAACGCAGTCTGCGCCGCTGTCGCGCACCATCTTGTTCAGATTCTTTTTTGTGAGTTCGGAAACGTCCTCGATCACTTTCATTGTGATCTTCGCGTTCCCGCTCTTTGAGAGATCGTATTCCTCCACGCCTTCCTCGCATACGAGAAGAAGAATGTTGTCACCCGCAGCAAAGCGCTCGTCGTCCAGAGTTTTCTGTACGAACGTAGTCTTGCCCGCTTCGAGAAATCCGAGGAACATATAAACGGGTATCGTTCTTTCCGCCATTTTTCTGCCTCCGTTTTATTTATCAGCCGTACCGCATTTTCCGCACTTTATGAGGACTTCTATATCCCCGTCCGGAACGCCTGCACCGCATCTTGTAAGATCTTCCTTTATCCGCTTGCCGCTTTCATCGTCCACGCTGTACACGCTTCCGCATACGCGGCATCTCATGCTTACGCCGTGGCTTTCCTCTTTCGCAAGAGAGTAAACATTCTCACGGCTTTCGACATTCACGGTCTTGCGGACGACTCCGCTCTTTACAAGGTCACGCATTATCCTGTACACCGTGCTTTCGGACGGTACAGTTCCTCCGCTCTCCTTTGCAAGCATCGCCGTAATATCCCTTACCGTAAGGGCTTCACCGCCGTGCGCTCTGAGAAAATCCAGCAGCACGGCTCTTTGCACCGTATTATATACTGCCATAACGTCCTCCGTGATACGCAAAACAAAAATGACAATCATTTTCAAATTGGTATTATATCACCTTTTCACTGCTTTGTCAAGTACTTTTTACTGCTTTACAAACCGCACCGATTGTGATATAATGATTCTATTACCGGACAGTCAGCAGGGAGATACTATGAGTAAGAAAAAACTTGCATTGGTCATAACAGCCGCCGCACTTGCTAGCGCATCAGCTGTGCTTGCAGCTGTCTTTCTCTCCTTACCGTCGGGAAAGCACACAGCGGAGATCACTTCCGACGGTAAGGTGATACGCACGATAGACCTGCATACCGCGCCGGACGAGGTTTTCACCGTGGAAAGCGCTCACGGCACAAATACAGTCACGGTAAAGAACGGCACTATATCGGTAACTGAAGCGAGCTGCCCCGACAAGATCTGCGTTGATCACGGAGAACTGCGCACGGAGATGCTGCCGATAGTGTGTCTGCCGAACAAGCTGATTATAACTTTCATCTGAAACAAAGCGAGGTACGATATGGCGATAAGCTACAATCTTTATATGGAACACGGCTTCACGAATATACGCTCACTGCTCGGAGCACTTGCGGAGGCTATGAATCTGATAAATCCCGAAGTGCAGAATCACCACCAGAAGACTGCATATCTTGCGTATATCATCGCCAAGAATGCCGGGTATTCCCAGCGCGAGCTTGAAAGTGTGATATACGCTTCCCTGCTGCACGACATAGGCTCCGTGATATACGACAATCAGGGGACAGTCGAAGAGATAGAGCGCGAAGCGGAGCTGATTTCCCTGCTCGGCGCGAAGATGCTGTACGGTCTGGAGGGATTCGACGATATAACAGAGATCATCTCTTTCTGTCAGTTAAGCTGGCAGCGCCTTTTAAGGAGACTTGACAGTCTTGATGCTATCGACGGTGACCGTGCGCATACAGAAAAGCTGATGCGGCTCGCTTCCATAATACATATCTCCGACACCGTTTCGGTGATCGCAGACCCGAATCAGCCCATACTCAATCAGGTAAAAAACATAGTCTGCATTGCCGATTCCATGCGCGGAACGGAGTTTTCGGAAGAAGCGGCGGACACGTTCAAGATGATCTCGGAGAACGAGTTCATCTGGTTCGATCTTATGTTCCGCCCTGCAATACTGTTGCTGTTCACCGGTGAGATAAGGCGGGTCTCTCTCGAAGAGACTGTCAGCCTTACCCAGCTGATGTCCCGCATAATCGACTACCGCAGTTCGTTCACGGCTATGCACTCCGCTGGAGTTGCGGCATCTGCAATGAAACTCGGCGAGCTTACCGGAATGACGCGGACGGAATGCATGATGATGAAGATAGCCGGCAAC
>JAFVBZ010000074.1 GCA_017479645.1 Ruminiclostridium sp.
GTAGTTCTTTCTTACGAGGAAGACGCTGACGTTGACGCTGCTGAAGAAGAAGTAGTTGACGAGCCTGAGGACGTAACAGAGCCCGAGGACGAGCCTGAGGATATCGACGAGCCCGAGGACGAGCCTGAGGATGAGCCCGAAGACGAGCCCGAGGACGAGCCTGAGGAAGAAGAATTCACAATCGAGCCTGTGGAAGAAGAAGAAGAGAACAACGGCGACGTTGATATCATCGAACCCACAAACACAGCTAAGGCTGATGACGATGCTAACCCCGGCACAGGCGTTGCACTTGCAGTTGTTCCTGCAATCGTAGCTGCTGCTGCTGTAGTAGTATCCAAGAAGAGAAAGTAAGTCACTGACTTAAGTTCAATTCAATAACAAGATTCCGGAACCGGCAACGGTTCCGGATTTTTGCTATATAACTATTGCATTTTCCGTGGAAGTGTGGTATAATTTATACATAAACAACAGAAAGGACGGTGAAAGCTATGGGAATGACGGATAAACAGTTCAATGCTTTTTTAAGAATGCTGATGAAACGTATCAAGGAGATCAAAACAGCAAAATCGCCCGAAGAAAAGGAACAGAAGATCGATGAGCTTCTTGAAGAGATTCAGAAGGATATCGAGGATTAGTACTTGACCGCCGCCGTTAGTATCTGACGGCGGCATTTCATTATTTACCTATAAAATATTTGTGTAAAAGTATAAAACACTTGACAAATCCGCCGGAAAAGAGTATAATGTAAATTGCGGTAATGATACCGTTTACACATCGGGCGGTAAGGTGCCGTCCGTGCTCCACAGGGCAGATCAGTGCGTTTCAATGATCTCGCCCAACGCCCGGAAGATGCGGTAACATCATAAGGGCATAGACACAGCGCTCGTGCCAAAGCGCAGATGTCAAGGAAAATTTTAAGGAGGACAAAATCCAATGAAGAAATTCAGAAAAATTGCGGCTGGTGCTGCCGCACTTATATGTGCTGCCGCAATGACAGTTTCTGCCGGCGCAACTCTCAAGACAGTAGAGGAATCCGGTTTAACAAAGAGCAGTGACGGCATGTTCCTTGTAATGCTTTATTCCGACGGTACATACGATGCAACAGAAAAGGATAAAGTAGATTATGGTATCGACTGCACAAAGATCGCTACTGCTGATATCGTTGTTAACGTAAAGAACAGCAGCAACAGCTTCGGCGGTGCTGTTATCATGTCGAGTAAGTCCAAGGACGATGCAAGTTCGCATAACTGGAATTCTCAGGAATTTTACGGCATGAACGATTCTAAGCTTAATTACAAGGCAGCTTCAGGAAAGCCTGTAGCTTTTGATCGTATTGATGACGGAAAATATCAGGCTACTGTAAAGTTCGAGGACAAATTTGCTGTAATCGACAACTACAATTTCGTTCAGTTCGCAATTCAGGACTGGAGCAAGGAAGATGCAGAGATCGTCAGCATCGTAATGAAGGACGCTGACGGTAACATATTAATTTCTTTCAACTCCACCGGTAAGGCTACAGTTGGCGGTATCGAGGAAGTTGCAGAAGAAACAACAGCTGCTGAAGAAGAGGTTGCTGAAGAGACAAACGCTGCTGCTGATACAGAAGAAGAAACAACAGAAGCTCCTGCTGAAGAAGAGGCTGAGGAAGAGTGGGTATCCACTTTTGACGCTGCTTCCGTAAAGATCGACGAAGATCAGGCTCCTTACTATGACGGTCTCCAGTTCGCTCTCCGTGCAGATAACGAGGCTCAGGCTTCTCTCGAAAGCGATTTCGGCTTCGATATCACTTCCGTTTACGGAATCCGTGTAAACGTTGAGGTTGATCCTGCTGACGTTGAGCATGGCGTATGGTACGGCGGTTCTGTTGGTGCTAACTGCCCGAGCAGAGGCTGGGGTCAGCACAACTTTGCTAACGGCGACGGCGATGAGCTCACATTCGTTGAGTCCGACGGTTCTATCACATGGCAGCTTGACGAACCTATCTTCTCCGAAGATGACGGTTACGCATTCGCATTCTTCCAGAGCTGGGGCGGCCCGATAGGTGTTAAGTCCTTCGAGCTTCTCGACAAGGACGGCAACGTTATCGACTACGAGGCTGCTGCTGTTGAGGCTGATGTAGATGCAGTTGTTGATGCTGTTGACGAAGCAGCTGACGAGACTGTAAACGAAGCTGTAAACGAGGCTGTAAACGAGGCTGTTGAAGATGCTAACAAGGCTAACCCGAACACAGGCGTTGCTGATGTAGCTGTTGTAGCTGGTCTCGCAGTTGCTGCCGCAGGTGTTGCTGTAATCGCAAAGAAGAGAAAGTAAGTCACTTACTCTGAACATAAAAACACCTTCCGAGATTTCGGAAGGTGTTTTCTTTTGTCTGCCGAAGTATCTTTCAAGTTTCCGTTTTACGGCACCAAGTTTAGGGTCCAGCCCTTTTTAAAGGGCTGGCGGGTCCGGGCAGAGCCCGGGTCTCTTACTCGGCAGCCTGCTGTGCAGCTGCCTGCTCATTTATCAGATCCTGGAATGTACGGCGTTCGTAGTCCTCCGGGATAACGAAGATATCTTCGTTTGTGACAGAGTTTTCAAGCTTGTCAACGTGTGTCACTGATTCATCATCGACGGAATATACAAGCTTTCCGCTGTCCATGTCGAAGTAATGAGTTACCGAATAATCATCACCAATGATCGTGACGAGATCATACTCTTTCCCCTCATATTCTGACGGAGTCTCGGTCCGATATCTCGAACCTGTCACGTCATCGAGGTATATTTTTGCGAGTGCGTTCTCCTGTATTCCTTTGACTACATAATCTTCGCCGCAGTCATATACATACATGAGCTTTTTAGACGGTTCGATGTGATACACGGTGTCTGTGTCGTAAACGACTATTATCTCGTTTCCCGAAGGGTCAATTGAGTAAGTGGCGGAATGGTGATCGTCTTTGATATAAATGCCGGTTTTCCATTCCATATTCTCGTGGGTTATCGTTGTCTCGAATGTCAGCGGTATCGTGCGCCTTATATCAAGATATCTGCGGAATGCGGGAGCCATGGTGTCAAGGTAGGCAAGAGCCTGATCTGTTGTATCTTCCCTTTCCGGCTTGGATATTATCTCCGATACCGTACCGTCATCATTTTTGGATGTCACGATCTCTGCGGTGGCAGCTGTCGTCGCAGTCGAGCTTTCGGTCTTTGCGGGATTGTTATTTCCGCCGCAGCCCGATGCGGCAATTAAACATATCATTGCAAGCAATGCAGCTTTTTTCTTCATTTCCTATCGTCCTTTCTCTTTATATAATCTGCAAATATACTTATAATATACTGCATTTTCCGCCTTAAGTCAACCCTTTTCACCCACTGTACACTGTTTTTTCAGAAAAAACTGTAAATAACGCAGTTTTCGGCGCACGAAACTGAATGTTTATGTGCGATTTGCGCGGCGTTGTTTTTTAGCAGAGCGATATTGACAACTGCCGGTTAAAATGCTATAATAAGCTATGTTCGATTTAGCACAATTGTTTTACAAATGGTATAGAAGGAGATAAAATGTCCGAAAAAGAAAATATACACAGGACTACGATCGGCGGTCAGGCACTTATCGAGGGCATAATGATGAAAGGCCCCGAAAAGACTGCAATGGCTGTGCGCACCAAAGAGGGTGAGATCGTAATCGAGGAAAAGGAAAACAAGCAGCGCAAATGGTATAACAAGGCTCCGTTCATCAGAGGCACGATAAACTTTGTTTCCCAGCTTCTGGACGGTTACTACTACCTCTCCCGCTCGGCGGAGCTTTCCGGAATGGCTGATGACGACGGCGAGGAGGAAATGAGCAAGTTCGAGAAATGGCTGGACGATAAGTTCGGCGACAAGATCATGGGCGTGATAATGACGATAGCTATGATCTTCGGAATTGCGCTTGCGATACTGCTTTTCGTATTTGTTCCCACATGGCTTTTCATGCTTGTCCAGTACCTCGTCGGCACCGCGGCAGACCTTTCCCCGTTCCAGTCGCTCTTTGAGGGAATACTCAAGATTGTGATCTTCATCACCTATATGTGGATAGTCTCAAAGACCGAGAGCATTCGCCGCACTTACGAATACCACGGCGCCGAGCATAAGACGATAGCCTGCTATGAGCACGGGCTGGAGCTTACTGTTGAAAACGTAAAGCCCCAGATACGCTTTCACCCCCGCTGCGGAACAAGCTTCATCTTCCTCGTTCTGCTGATAAGCATACTGATCTACTCCATATTCCCGATAACGAACCAGATGTTTATTGACACCTTCGCGGTATCGGAGGGACTTGCGATGATACTCCGCGTTTCGTGCAAGATCCTGCTCCTGCCGGTCATAGTAAGCATTTCCTATGAAGTGATAAGGCTTGCGGGACGCTATGACAACGTACTGACAAAGATAATCTCTGCTCCGGGGCTGTGGCTCCAGCGCCTTACGACAAAAGAGCCGGACGATTCCGAGATAGAAGCCGCGATAGCTGCGATGAATGCGGTAATACCGGAGGATAAGGAAAGCGACAAATGGTAAGATATTCAGAAAAACTGAATGAGATAAGGGAGACCCTCGCTTCGGCGGGGGTCTTTGACCCTGCATTTGAAGCGAGAGAGATACTGCGGGAATATGCCGGAAGTGCCGCTTTCGGCTGCATTACCGAAGAAGCGCTTGCTAATATCGAGACTGCCGTATCCCGCCGCCTGACCGGAGAGCCGCTCCAGTACATCTTCGGGAAATGGGAGTTCTACGGCTATCCGTTTTATGTGGGGGCAGGTGTGCTGATACCGCGCCCGGAGACCGAACTGCTGGTAGATATCGCAACCGGACGCGTAAAAAGGGGAAATACAGTGCTTGACCTGTGCAGCGGGACCGGCTGCATACCGATAAGCACAGCGCTTAAAACCGGCGCAAAATGTTATGCTGTGGAGCTTTACGATGAGGCATTCTCCTACCTTCACCGCAACATTGAGCTGAACAGCGCGGACGTAACCGCATTGCAGGCTGATGCCTGCGACGGCACTCTGTTTGAGGGCATGACATTTGATCTGATTACATCTAACCCGCCGTATCTGACTGAAACAGAAATGGGTTCGCTTATGCGGGAGGTGACATTCGAGCCGGGAACGGCACTTGCAGGCGGCTCGGACGGACTTGACTTTTACCGGCGTATTATCCCGGTATGGTCAGAACGGCTTTCACCGGGTGGAGCTATGGCTGTTGAGATCGGCGAGACGCAGGGCGATGCTGTATCGGAGATAATGCGCTCCGCCGGTCTTACCCCGCAGGTTATCAAGGACTATTCGGGACTTGACAGGATAGTTATGGGTGAGATCTGATACTTATACAAATGCACAATTCACAATGCACAATGCACAATTTTGGAGCGCGCTCTGCGCGCATATCTGAATCGTGACGAAATTACTTGTTTTTGTTTACGGATTGATGCTGATTCAGTATGATATGGCTTCACTGCCCTGCTCATTCCGTTTAAGCGAGCATAATTCAAGCACAAACCGGGCAGCAGATCACCTGATCCGCTGCCCGGTCGTATTTTTGTATAAATCGGTCGTAAACTCAGCTGTCTGTGCCATAAAACGGTTTGACAATGCGGTTTACTTCTTCTCCGGTCTCATTGTCGGGAAGAGCAGTACATCTCTTATCGAAGCGCTGTCTGTAAGGAGCATCACGAGTCTGTCAACGCCGAAGCCGAGACCGCCTGTAGGCGGGAGACCGTATTCAAGCGCGGTGATGAAGTCCTCGTCAACTTGTGCGTCATTACCGCCCTGTGCGCGCTTTGCAGCGACCTGCTTTTCAAAGCGTCCGCGCTGGTCGATCGGATCGTTGAGCTCGGAGAATGCGTTGCCGAACTCGGTACCGTTGATGAAATACTCGAAACGCTCGGTGAACATCGGGTCAGAGGGCTTGCGTTTTGCAAGGGGTGAATTCTCTACCGGGTAGTCGTATATTATTGTCGGCTGGATAAGGTTCTCCTCAACGAATGTCTCAAAGAATGCGATAAGCACTTCGCCCTTTGTAGCGGTCTTGCTTTCGAGTTCGACATTCTTCTCCTTTGCCGCTGCTCTTGCCGCTTCATCGTCAGCCCAGTCCGCGAAATCAACTCCCGCGTACTTCTTTACAGCCTCGATCATCGTGAGCCGCTCCCAGGGCTTTCCGACTGCGATCTCCCTGCCCTGATAGGGAACGGTGTCTGTTCCGCAGATCTTCAGTGTAACGGTGCGGTAGAGATCCTCGATTATATCCATCATTCCGAAATAATCGGTGTACGCCTGATACATTTCGATGGTGGTAAATTCGGGGTTATGTGTAGCGTCCATACCCTCGTTGCGGAAGATGCGTCCTACTTCATATACCTTGTTGAATCCGCCGACGATCAGTCTTTTAAGGCAAAGCTCCGTCTCTATGCGCAGGTACATATCTATATCGAGCGCATTGTGATGTGTCTTGAAGGGTCTTGCAGCTGCGCCTATCTCCAGCGGGAGCAGTATAGGCGTATCAACCTCAACATATCCGAGACCGTCGAGATAGCTTCTTATCTCACGGAGTATCATCGAACGCTTTACGAATGTATCCTTTACTTCGGGGTTTGCGATAAGGTCAAGATAACGCTTTCTGTAACGCTCCTCCTTGTCCTTTAATCCGTGCCACTTTTCCGGAAGCGGGAGCAGTGACTTTGACAGGAGCTTTATGCTTTTTGCATGCACGGAGATCTCACCGGTCTTTGTCTTGAATACATAGCCGGTAACACCTACGATATCGCCGAGATCCCAGGTCTTGAACTCATCGAAAAGCTCCTTGCCTATCTCGTCGATCCTTACATATATCTGCATTCTGTCGCTTGTATCGCGGATATCGGCAAAGCTTGCCTTACCCATGATACGGCGTGTCATCATTCTTCCGGCAATGGAAACGTCCTTGCCTTCAAGCTCGTCGTAGTTGCCGCGGATATCCTTTGCAAGTGCGGTAACATCGTACTTTGTGGTGATATACGGATCCTTGCCGTCCGCTTTCAGCTTGTTGAGCTTCTCTATTCTTATTCTGTGCTGCTCGGAAAGATTTTCAAGCAGCTCCTCTTCGCTTAATTCTTCGGTTCTTATCTCATCTGCCATGTTAACTACGTCCTTTGTGATTTATTTTTTCCCCCGGATCACTCACCAAAAAAACGGGTGCAGCGTCACGCTGCCGCAGGTCAAGGGCGCGCAGCCCCTGTGCCGTCTGCGCAATGCAGGACGCATTGCGGTTTGCACCCAAGGCGCGCACGATGCGCGCTTATAGGTGCAAACCAAAGGACAAGCGCGTAAGCGCCTTTGTGAGATATCCGGGCAGTCACATTATAATTTACTTGCCTATATCGAGTATCTCGAACTGGAGTATGCCGGAAGGAGTCTCAACATCAACGATATCGCCCTTCTTGTGACCGAGAAGAGCTCTGCCTATCGGAGATTCGTCGGAGATCTTGCCTGCCTTTACATCAACTTCCTTGGAACCTACGATATGAAGTTCGCGGACGTCATTTTCCTCGATATCCTTTACGGTCACCTTGTTACCGTGCTGAACGTGCTCGGTGGAAAGGCTGTCCTCGTCTATTACCTTTACGTTCTTGAGGGTAGCTTCGATCTCAGCGATGCGGGCTTCGATAATACCCTGTTCGTTCTTGGCTTCATCGTACTCGGAGTTTTCGGAAAGGTCTCCGAATGAGAGCGCCACCTTGATCTTTTCGGCGATGTCCTTTCTCTTGACGGTCTTGAGGTTTTCAAGCTCCGCTTCAAGTGCGTTAAGTCCTTCCTGTGTCAATACTGTCTGTTTAGCTGCCATGGTTTTATTCCTTTCTTATCTTAAAAATGGATTTCGTTATTACTGCTGCGGGCGGTCTTCCTCGCCCTGGATATTCGGCTGGGGTTCGCCCTGGCGCACTGTGGAAGCCGATGTTTCGGCTGTTTCGCCTTCGCTTTCTGCCGGCGCTTCTTCCGGAACGGAAGTCTCTGCCGCCGACTGAGCCGCATTTTCAGCTGCCGCGGAAGCCTTGGTGAGTATTACCTCCACCGCCTTTTTGAGCTGTATATCGTCTGATGCCGTGTAAGCGGAGGGATCCGGTTCACGTTCGCCGTCGTACTCCACGAAAAACTCGGGAGTTATGCCGGTCTCGTTGTAGCTGCCGTTTTCCGCTTCCGGACGGATCACCGCCACGGATATTTCGATCGCCGTACCGTCGTTGAAAGTCCTGGTTTCCTGGAGAGTTCCCCAGCCCATGGTATTTTCGCCTACGGTAACTCCGGACGAACGGTCACGGAGCGCTTCCGCAATAAGTTCGGCGGAACCGCCGGTCTTTTCATCTATTATAATACTTATCGGGAGATCTGTAAAGCTTCCTCCGGCGGATTCCGCGACGATCCTTGTCGAATTGTTCTTATAGACCGCCGAAGCGACAGTCCCTGCCTCTGTGAAGGGGGAGACGACTGCACCTACGGAAGAGTAAACACTTCCGGATACGCCGCGCAGATCGAAGATATATCCGGACACCCGGCTTTCGGAGTAAGCGTCGAGAAGCGCCTGCATTCTTGTTCCGGTAGCTTCATTCACCGACAGGAACGTGAAGCAGAGGATACCGTTGTCGAGCAGAACCGCGTCGAGTGTGGGTATGCCGAATGAAGCTCTTGCGAGGTTGTATTCCGTCTCTTCGCCGTCGCGCCTTACGGTGAAGCGGCGTTTTGTACCCTCATCGCCGTAACGGAGCTGTTCGCTCGCGGACTCATATCCGGATTCGAGAACGCTCACACCCTCAACGGTGATTATGATATCGCCGGGAAGAATGCCGTTCTCTGCTGCCGGGGAGCCTTCATACACATCGGTTATCTTGATGTAGCCACTCTCTTCCTTCTCAAATACGAATCCGAGACCGACCACATTTCCGCTTTCCTCGCGGGTCTTATAGTAGTATTCATCTGTGGTGTAGTATCTTGCCGAGCTGTCGGCGATACACTCAAGGTAACCGGAGTAAACGCCGTATTTCATAGCATCGTCGCTTACGGGATAGAGCGAATAGTTGCGCACATAAGCGTCTATCTCCTGGAGCTTGGTGTACATCTCACCGCGCTGCTGAACGTCCGCAACTTTTTCGTTGTAGTTGTTCAGCGACACCGTCATCGTTATGACGAATGTTACCGCGCAGGCGATAGCGGCAATGCTTATAGCTATGCCTATCGAAATTTTTCTGTTCATACTGTTTCCTTAAACCTGTGCCGGGAGCGCATTACTGCGGCATAGGCACAACGCCGAGAGGATCTATGCGTCCGCCGTCCTTGCGCACCTCGAAGTGCAGATGCGGACCGGTAGCCCAGCCGGTAGAGCCGACAGCCGCTATGCAGTCGCCCTTGTTTACCACCTGACCGACGCTGACATAGATAGCGCTGCAGTGCGCGTAAAGTGTCTGGTAGCCGTTGCCGTGGTCAATAACGACGTACATTCCGTAGTCATAGCCGGGGATATATGTGGTCTTGGCGACGATGACCTCACCGCCCTTGGAGGCGTAAATGTTAGCTCCCATCATACCGCTGTTTCCGATGTCTATACCGCCGTGATTTCCGCTTCTCCACGCGTCATATCCGAAGTATGTGGTTATGAGGGTGAATGACGGAGATACGGGCCATGCCCATTCACCGGTATCATAAACGGTGTTGTGTTTTGCGGCTTCCTGAGCGCGTCTGATCTCTTCTTCGAGGGCTTTTTCCGCCTTTTCACGGTCAGCCTGTGTTACTTTCTTCTCATACTGGAGGTTCGCCTGTCTCGATTCAAGATCCTGTATCTTTACGGCATAGGTGTTGTATTCGTCCCAATAAGAGGTGTTGAGGTCATTGTAATACTTCTTCTCCTCGTCGAGAGCGGTCTTTTCGTCAAGCAGATCGTCCTTCTCCGATTCGAGGGTGATCTTGTCATATTCGAGGTTCTTCTTTGCGTCCTCAAGATCCTTCTCGTCCTGCTCCAGCTTTTCGATATCGCTCATGAGCTGGTGCATGAAGTTAAGGTTCTGCTCATTGACGCTCTTCATTATCTCGCTTCTCACGAAGATATCGTAGAAGTCCGCCGAGCCGGCAATTATCGAGAGATAATCGTCCGAGTCGGTTATATACATAGCGTGCATTATTTTGCCGAAGCGCTCGATGTTCTCCTTGTTCTGCTTATCGAGCATCTCGATCTGCATCTCCTTGTCGGCGATGCTTGCCTCGGTATCTGAAATGCGCAGTTCTACCGCGGCGATCTCGGCTTCCTTGTCAATTATCTCCTGCTCCTTGTCCGCAACGGAAAGGTTCACGAGATCTATCTTGTTCTGTGTAGTGACGAGCTTTTCCCAGTAGTTGTCCTGGAGTTCCTTGTTCGATTCTATATCCGTGCCTGCCTGTGCGATCTTCTGCTCAAGCTCCTTGATCTTGTCGTCCGCGTCCTTTATCTTCTGGGCGAGATCGGACTGGGTATCCGCATGGGAAACAAGGGGTTTTATCATGGACGGCTGTCCCGAAAGAAGAACTGCCGCACAGCATACTGCCGCGAACACGGTGTTTCTTATTGTTCTTGCTTTTCTTTTCATTATATCAGACCTTTACATACTTTCCTGTGCTGATGATCGTACCGATAGCACCGAGGAATGCTCCGAGCAGGCAGTTAGCCGCCAGCAGATACCACATAACGTCGTTGAACTGGATTATGTTCACAAGTCCGAAGATGCGCCAGATGGTGATATCGCCCTCAAAGAGCTGGATAAGCGCTTCGTAGGCGACTTTTGTCACGAACCATGACGCTCCGCCTGCCGCGACTCCGATAAACATACCCTCGATAAAGAACGGTATCTTTACGAACGCGTTGGTAGCGCCCACCACCTTCATTATGTTGATCTCTTTCTTTCGGGCAAAAACGCTGCTTCTTATAGCATTGTAGATGATGATGATGCTTGTAACGATCATCGCCGCAAGTATCGCAACAGCGATGATCGAGAGGGTGTTCCGAATATCGACGAGAGCCGATGCGAAATCGTACGGCGCGGAGACTTTCTCCACTCCCTCTATCGTACGGAACTCCTCCGCAGTCTCGGAAATAAGCGAAATATCCTTTACGGTGACGCGGAACGTATGGGGCATCGGGTTTTCCGGGAGATACTCGAAAAGCTCTGCCATTTCCGGCATCTCGTTCTGCTTGTCAGCCCAAGCCTCTTCTTTGGAGTAGAACACCACGCCGAGACGGTTGGGGTTTGCGTTGAGCGCATCGGTGATGTGGTTGAGCACATCGTCGCTGACATCGCCGTAAACGTAAACGTCGATCTCGTTCTTTTCCTCTATATTTGACAGAACTATGTTCAGATCCATAGCGACGAGCACGCCGAGTCCCATAAGGAGCAGGCTTACGAGCAGCACGGAGAAGCTCGCTATTGACATCATCGCGTTTCTGAATACCGAACCTACCCCGCGCTTGACGAGGTAGCTGAAATTGCTCATTCTCATATTATATAGCTTATTCTCCTTCTATATAGCCGTCGAAGGCTATGCTGCCTTCCTTTAAGTTAATGATCCTGCCGCCGAAATACTTCACAAGGTCATGGTTGTGGGTGACCATAATGACAGTGGTGCCGCACTCATTTATATCCTGCAGCAGCTCGACTATCTCGTAGGACAGCTTCGGGTCTATGTTTCCGGTAGGCTCGTCGGCAATGATTATCTTCGGGTCACAGGCGAAGGCTCTCGCGATCGCAACACGCTGCTGCTCACCGCCGGAAAGCTGTCCGGGGTAAGCCTTTGCCTTGTCGTTGAGCTTGACGAGGTCAAGCACATACGGCACTCTCTGACGGATATATTTCTTTGACTTGTCTATAACGCGCAGCACAAAAGCGACGTTCTCATACACGGTAAGGGTGGGTATCAGTCTGAAATCCTGGAATATCATACCGAGAGAGCGTCTGAAATAAGGGAGCTTGCGGCGTCTGAGCTTTGTGAGGTTGTAGCCGTTGACAAAAACGCGTCCGCCGGTGGGCTGTATCTCCCTTGTGAGGAGCTTGAGCAGCGTACTTTTTCCGGCGCCGCTGTCGCCGACGATGAACACGAACTCGCCGTCGTTCACTCTTATATTTATATCGTTCAGAGCATCAACGCCGCCTTTTGCGCCGTCAACATAGTGAACGTCAACATTCTTCAATTCTACCATTTATATCTCCTGTATCGGTTGCGGGGGAAAACTTTATTTGCATCATAAACAGAACCGTATCTTTCCGCCGTCTGCACAGCGGAAAGATACAAGCAGGGTTATTTCCATTGGGATCAGAACTTGATCGGATCGGCGGAGAGGTACTTCTTTACCATAAGCGCGATCTTGAAGATGATAGCGTGGTCAAACTCGCGGAGATCGAGGCCTGTGAGCTTCTTGATCTTGTCGAGTCTGTAAACGAGTGTATTTCTGTGTACGAAGAGCTTTCTTGAAGTCTCGGAAACGTTGAGGTTGTTCTCGAAGAAGCGCTGGATCGTGAAGAGAGTCTCGTGATCGAGGGACTCGATAGAACCCTTCTTGAACACTTCCTTGAGGAAAGTCTCACAGAGCGTGGTGGGCAGGTGGTAGATAAGTCTTGCGATACCGAGGTTGTCGTAGCTTACGATATTCTTCTCCGTATCGAATACCTTGCCGACTTCAATAGCTATCTGCGCTTCCTTGAAGGAACGTGCAAGATCCTTTACGCCGATAACAGGGGTACCGATACCGATGTTGACGCGGGTGAAGAACTCGGTCTGGAGCGTATCCGCAATGGAGCGTGCCAGCTTTTCGAGATCCTTTACATCTATACCGCTCTTGATCTCCTTGACAAGAACGATCTCGCTTTCTGTGATGTTGAATACGAAATCCTTGTTCTTATCCGGGAAGAGGTTCTGGATAACGTCATAAGCGGACACATCGTTGGAGGAGATGATGCTTATGAGGAAGACTACTCTGTTTATATCCGCGTTGAAGTGCAGTTCGCGGGACTTTATGCTTATATCTCCGGGGAGAACGTTGTCGAGGATTATGTTCTTGACGAAGTTGTTGCGGTCGTACTTCTCGTCATAGTACTGCTTGATGCTTGAAAGCGAGATAGCGAGAATGGAAGCGTACTTGCCTGCCATTTCATCGGTGCCTTCCACAAATACGGCGTAATCGGGCTTTACATGAACGCCGAAGGGCTTATAGGTATATCCGTCGCGGATAAAGATATCGTGAGAATCGCTGAACTCTATCGAGAAGAAGTCGTTTGAGGTGCCGATCTTCGACAGCTCGCTGCATGCAACGATAGTTGCGTTCTCGTCGATAACGCCGATGATCCTGCCGACGGTATCTCTCATCTGGTGAACTACTCCCTGGAATAATCTGTTTGACATATTTCTGACCTGTCCTTTCCTGCGGCTTCAGCCGCGTCCGCCGCCGCTTTTCGTCTCTCAGCCCGCCGTTATATCCGGGCAGCGCACATGCGCAAAGCGGACAATTCCTTTTCTCTCGTGCAGCATACTGCACAAAAATATACATACTTATATTTTAATAGAAAACGCAAAAAAAATCAAGTCTTTTATGTGAAAAATGTAAATTTTTCTTCTAAAAATTTTTACATATTGCCAAATCGGGCGTTTCGTGGTATAATATTAACTGATTTACTATATAAAAAGGAGTTGTTTTCATGAGCAAGACATATTATATCACCACCCCTATATACTACCCGTCCGGAAATCCGCATATAGGCCACTGCTATACCACGGTTGCCTGCGACGTTATCGCAAGATTCAAGAGAATGCAGGGCTATGACGTAATGTTCCTCACCGGAACCGACGAACACGGCGCAAAGATACAGCAGAAAGCCGAAGCCGAGGGCAAGACCCCCCAGGAATACGTTGACGGCATCGTTGCCAACTTCAAGAAGCTCTGGAGCTTTATGAATATAAGCTACGACCGCTATATAAGAACGACAGACCCCTGCCACATAGAGACAGTCCAGAACATCTTTAAAAAGCTCTATGACAAGGGTTATATCTACAAAGGCTCCTACAAGGGCAAGTACTGCGTACCCTGCGAGAGCTTCTGGACAGAGACACAGCTTGTTGACGGAAAATGTCCGGACTGCGGACGCGAGGTCAAGGACGCGGAAGAGGAAGCATACTTTCTGAAACTCTCCGGAATGACCGACAGGATCACCGATCTTCTCCGGAATACCGACTATCTCCGCCCCGAGAGCCGTATCAACGAGATGATAAACAACTTCGTCAAGGACGGGCTCGAAGACCTGTGCATCTCCAGAACTTCCGTAAAATGGGGTATCCCCGTTCCTTTCGACGAGAAGCACACCGTTTATGTATGGCTTGACGCGCTTATCAACTATATCAGCGCACTCGGCTATGAAAACGGCACCTACAATGATTTCGACAAATACTGGCCTGCGGATATGCACATGACCGCAAAGGAGATCGTGCGCTTCCATTCAATAGTATGGCCGGCTATCCTTATGATGCTGGAGATCCCGCTTCCCAAGCGCCTTTACGGTCACGGCTGGATAACATTCGGCGGCGCGAAGATGTCAAAGTCCCTCGGCAATGTCGTTGACCCGTTCATTCTCGGTGAGCGCTACGGCGTTGACGCGGTGCGCTATCAGATACTCCGCGATATGCCCTACGGCTCGGATTCCAACTTCTCCAACGAGATAATGATAGGCAGGATCAATACAGACCTTGCCAACGACCTCGGAAACCTTGTTTCCCGTACAGTTGCAATGGCGGACAAATATTTCGGCGGAACACTCATTGCCGACCGTCAGTCCGACCCGCTGGACGACGAGCTTATTGCTATGGCGAAGGCTCTGCGCGAACCGGTAACAGGCTATATCGACGAGGCTCAGCATTCCCTTGCCCTCGCTGAGATATTCAAGGTAGTTTCCCGTGCCAACAAGTATATCGACGAGACGGCTCCGTGGATACTCGCAAAGGACGAGGCAAACAAGCCCCGCCTTGCATCGGTCCTCTACAACCTTCTCGAAACGATCCGCCTCTGCTCATCTCTGCTGTACCCGTTTATGCCGACGACTATGCCGAAGGTTTGGGAGCAGATCGGCGCTTCCGAAAGCGACGTGACATACGACAATGCGGCGGTATTCGGCGTACTTCCCGCAAATGTGACCGTTCACAAGGGAGAAGTGCTGTTCCCGCGTATTGACCTCGATAAGGAGATCGACGAGCTGAACGCTATGCTCACGCCCGCAAAGACGATACGCGAGGACGAGGATCTTGACAAGGCAAATATCATCACGATAGACAAGTTCGCGGAAGTGAAGCTGCGCACCGGCGAGATAACCGCCTGCGAAAAGGTGGCAAAGTCCAAGAAGCTTCTCAAGATACAGGTTGATGACGGAAGGAACGGCAGACAGATCGTGTCCGGCATCGCCCAGTGGTACAAGCCCGAAGATCTTATCGGAAGGAAGATAATCTTTGTGGCTAATCTCGCGGCAGCCAAGCTCTGCGGCGAAGAGAGCCAGGGTATGCTGCTTGCCTGTGACACCGAGGACGGCGGCGCAAGAGTTGTGTTCCTTGACGGTGATATCCCGAACGGCAGCACCGTAAGATGACCCCGAGTTTTCTTTGAGAGAGGTAAAAATGGGCAAAAAGAAAACCAACAAAGTAAATCTTATAATCTGCGGCATTGCGTTCATTGTAATGGTATTCGTGCTGTTTTCGGACGGCATTGACAATATATTCAATGCGCTGAAGCAGATGAACCCGCTGTTTCTGGTGATCTCCGTGCTGTGCATGGTGGTGTACTGGTTCGGGGAAGCGATAGCGACACACCTTGCCGCGAAGAGCATTGAACCGGACACAAAATTCAGGACCTCGCTTCTGGTAACGATGATAGGGCAGTATTTCAACTGCATAACCCCGTTTGCGTCGGGCGGACAGCCGATGCAGGTATATACCTACATGAAGAACGGTCTTCCGCTGGGTTCGGCAATGACAGCTCTGCTGAGCCGCTTTATCGTTTACCAGTTCACATTGACGCTCTACTCGATAGTATTTCTTATATTCAAGCTCTCCATGTTCACGGAAGGGGAGCTCAAGCCGCTGACATTCCTTGTGATCATAGGGTTTATAATCAACACATTCGTCATTGTGCTTCTGATAATGCTTGCATTCTTCCGCAAGGCGACGAATAAGATAGCCCACGCAGTTGTAAAGCTTCTCGGAAAGATACACATAATCAAGGACGTTGACGACAAGATCGAGTACATTGA
The DNA here is from genome assembly GCA_017479645.1 of Ruminiclostridium sp. GTDB lineage: Bacteria > Bacillota > Clostridia > Oscillospirales > Ruminococcaceae > Ruminiclostridium_E. The sequence goes on from JAFVBZ010000074.1 coordinate 16,289, forward strand.
CAAGGAGCTTGCACAGTATTACGAGAACTTTCTGTTTATAAAGAGTCAGCCTGTAATGGTGCTGAAAATGTTTATTGCGACGGTAATTCAGCTTCTCGTATATTTCTCGATCACTTATGTGATCTATATTGGTTTCGGCATGACAAAGACTGACTTTTTCACGATAATCGCCTGTCAGGCGTTTGTACTGATGATATCGTCATTTGTTCCGCTGCCGGGAGCAATGGGCGCGGCTGAGGGCAGCTATGCGGCATTCTTCAAGGGGATATTCGGCGCACACTACACCGTTGTATCAACGTTTATATGGCGTTTTCTGACATTCTATCTCCCGATACTTGTCGGAATTGTAATAAATCTCAAGATGTCCCGCAGCGGTGTTGATCTTAACCGGGCTGCCGACATCATCAAGGAGCAGGAGGAAGCGAATGAGCGATAACAAGTCCCTGGCGTTTGACGACATGACAGACGAGGAACGCGAGCGTCTCCGCCGTTTGCAGCACGAAATGGAGATCGGCAGCAATCAGCTCCAGGGCGCAGTTATGTGTCCTCCCCAACCTCCGTCCGGGCTGATGATGCCAATGGGAATGATGATCCCGAAGTCCGAATGGACAGACGCAAAGCGCTGGAAATGCAAATGCGGTGCGCCAAATGAAGGAAAGTTCTGTACAGAATGCGGTTCTCCCGCACCTCCTCCCGTCTGGTTCTGCCCGGACTGCGGCGAACGAAACCAGGGTAAGTTCTGTACAAACTGCGGCGCGAAGAGACCTTCTGGAGAGAATTGAGAGATTTGAGAGAGGGCTCTGCTTCGGCTGCCAAAAGGCACGCATCGTGCGTGCCTTTTGGCAGCCTACTCACGGCTTCCTGCCGTGACCCCCAACCCCCCGCAAGCCCCCTTTAAAAAAGGTGGCTTGACCCCCTAAATAAATTCGCCGCACAAGTGAGTATTTATCCCACATCTTGCACAGGCGGCGATTCATTGACAGCTTCATGTTTTAATCAAGAACAGTCTCTACTACTCTATTCACAGAAATGGGGAGACAGATTCCGGAGTTAAGATCAAAAAGCCTGCTTAAAACTTACGTTTTCAGCAGGCTTTCTTATATTCTGAATGAAGTCTTCGCCGACCCCACTGCATTCAAAACAGCAGATCTCTTGTAACTGCCATTATCTCCCTGAACCAGTAAGTCGGCAGGGTGGGGAACAGAGCGCCCGGTTCGGCATAGACAGCATAGGCGTTAAGCCCGGCAAGCCTTGCCTGACGCTGCGCACGGTAAACATGGTAGCTCTCGCTGATTATCACCACGTCCGCCGGAAGCCCTTTTTCCTCGATAAGATCGCGGGAAAAGGCGATGTTCTCGGCGGTATCTGCAGAGCGCTCTTCGGTGTACAGAATGTTACCGTCTATACCGCAGTCCAGCATATACCGTTTCATTGATACGGCTTCCGGCTCAGTTTCGTTTGAGCCATGACCGCCGCTCAGAATGCATACCGCGTCCCCGTGAGCATTCAGATACCCGATCGCTTTGTTCAGCCGCAGCTCAAGCATAGGCGACGGTACTCCGTTTATCGTCTTACAGCCGAGAACTATGACTGTGTGAGTGGGCGCGGTGCCGGCAGTTGAGGCGGTGACCGCATAAGCCGGGGCGTTCAGCATTCCCGATATCATCAGTCCGGATATTACTGCGCAATACACTGCAAAACACATAATAAGCGCTGCGGACGTCTTCGCGAGAATACGAGGAACTTTATTCCGCCGGAGCTTCGGATAGCAAACAGAAAGCAGTATGACGAAAACGCAGATGATCGTCCCCAGGATGTTTCCGGGATTGAATATGCCGCAGAACATCGTAAATATGAATGATGCCGTCAGCAGCGAACAGATGCAGACGGCAAATATGCGAAGTACCGCAAAAATTGCGGTACTTGCCTTTTTGTTTTCTGTCATTGCTTTCCGCAGAGCTTCCTGAAGCGAGCCATTGCTTCCTTGGTATTTTCAAGGGTATTGAATGCGGTAAGACGGAACCAGCCGTCGCCGTTCTTGCCGAAGCCTTCGCCGGGCGTGCCGACTACTTCTGCCTCGTTGAGAAGCTTGTCGAAGAATTCCCAGCTTCCCATTCCGAACGGGCATCTGAACCAGATATACGGGCTGTTCTTGCCGCCGGTGTACTTTATGCCGAGCTCATCGAATGTATCAGCCATTACCTTTGCATTCTCCATGTACTTCTCGATAACAGCCTTTGTCTGCTTCTGTCCCTCTTCGGTGAATACAGCCTCTGCCGCACGCTGAACGGGATATGCGACACCGTTGAACTTGCTGCCCTCGCGGCGTATCCAGAGATCGCGGAAGCTGTGTTCCGTACCGTCAGAGGACTTGAGCATAAGTTCCTTCGGAATTACCGTATAGCCGCAGCGAACGCCGGTGAATCCTGCTGTCTTGGAGAGCGAGCAGATCTCGATAGCGCACTTTCTCGATCCCTCTATTGCAAATATGGAGTGAGGGATCTCCGGGTCATGAATGAATGCTTCATAAGCGGAATCGTAGATAATAACAGCGTCATTTGCAAGCGCGTAGTCTATCCATTCCTTGAGCTGTGCCGCAGTATAAGCGGAACCGGTGGGGTTGTTCGGGGAGCAGAGATAGATGATATCGGCGTGAACGTTCTTGTCGGGCATTGCCGCAAATCCGTTGCTCTCGTCGGAATTTGCGAAAAGCACCTTTCTGCCGCCCATAACGTTTGCGTCAACATATACCGGGTATGCGGGATCGGTGATAAGTACGGTGTTGTCCGCGGAGAGGATATCGCCGATATTGCCGCAGTCCGACTTCGCGCCGTCGCTTATGAGCACTTCTTCTGCCGCAACCTCCGCGCCGTTCTTCTTGTAGTAAGCCGCGATCGCTTCACGCAGGAAATCGTATCCGAGACCGCTGTCCTCGTAACCGCGGAATGTCTCCTTTACGCCCATTTCCTCCGAAGCCTTCTTCATAGCGTCAACGACTGCGGGAACCAGCGGGAGCGTAACGTCGCCGATACCCATTCTTATGATCTTGTTGTCGGGGTGAGCGGCGATATACTCGCGGACGCGCTTGCCGATCTCGATAAAGAGGTAGCTCTTCTTAAGATTCAGAAAGTTTTCATTCATTTTAGCCATGGTATTATGTCCTTTCGTTTGTTGGTATGAATAATTTACAGTTTATTATATCACAAAATCCGGCATTTGAAAATAGGTTTTTGTGAAAAACAGGTAAAATCTGCAAGTTTTCTGTCCTGTTCATTCAGATGCGCCGAAAACGGCTCCGCTCTTTTCGAGAGCTTCGCCGATATCCACATCGAACCATTCATCATCGTCGAGCGGCTTGAACAGCGGGTATATCTCAATACAGTCCAAAGGATCGCTGCACGCTGTTATCCTGCCGTTTTCGTACTTATAGCACTGCGTACTTCCGGGTATCAGTACATACTTTCCGCCTACAACATAATAAAGATACGAGGTCTGACCGGAACCTTCCTCAAAAGATGCAAGGGCGGGATCATATACCCGGAGTTTCTCTATATCGGCGGGATAGCCGGTTATATCCCGGTACTCATTCTTCGATGTGTCATATATCATAAATCGGCTTATGCCCATCCAGCCGCCGTAAGACAGGAAGCACCCCTTCTTGTAAAAATAGATACGTCCGCTCAGCATTTCCCTGCATTCGCCTTCGACCACCCCGAAAAGCGTGGTGTGATCGCGCAAGCTCATATACCCATATCCGTTGAGAAAGAACTGCTTGAAATCGCCGTAGTCGAGAATTGCGGCAATATCGTCATTGAGGTAATCTACCTGATCGACAACGCTCATCTCACCGCCGCTGTTCTCGAAGATAAGCTGAGTCGGGAAAAAGACGTATTCCGTTTCCGAAAGCCACGGGTACTGAACGGCAAGAAACCGCTCGTTCTTTCCGTCACCGTCGAAATCATATTCCCAGCCCGCGAGAAACTTCGGGACTATTTTGCCGTCATTGATAAAAGCCATAACGTCATCGGCAGTTATCTCTTCCGAACCGATACGGCTTTCCGGATCGGCAAGAAACATCTCCGTATATTCCGAACTTTCTATGTACTGCTCACTCTCTGCCGTACACCGCACCGCCTTTTCCTGTACGTCTTCGGGGATATCGGACGTTTCCGGGCTGTAAATGAATTTGTAGTCAATGAATCTGTTTGTCCGCATGAACTCATCGTTCTGTGCTTTGAACGCGTCGAGCCTGCCGCGGAACCGTTCGTCCGCAAAATCGTCCGCGTAAAGCTTATCCGGCGGAGCGTCAGCAGGCTGCACGGTTTCCGTGACGGTGATATTATCCGATCCCGCATCGGTTATGGCACCTGTCTGCGGGAACGCCGTTTCTGCTGCCGTCGGTTCCGTCTGCGGCACGTTCATCTCTGTATGCGTATTCCCGCAGGCTCCTGCTGCGGCTATAACTGCGGCAATAAAACCACATACATGCAATCTGTTTCTCATTCGTTTACCTCCATGATCCGGATATTTCAATTATATCATATACCGCCGGAGATTTCAATACCGCCCGCGATTACACAGCTTCTTTTCTGCCAATACTGATACTGACGCAAGAAAGGGGACAGACAAATGACATCAAAGGAAAAGCTCATCGACATATCAATGCTTCTCGGAACGGCTGCGGCGGTGCTGATATCGGCATTCGCGGGATTTGTCAAGGAGTGCGACGCGGCGCATGACAGCACATTCCGCCTCCATATCCTCGCAAACTCCGACTCGGTGCAGGATCAGCGTATAAAATACGCACTCCGGGATCACATCATCGACGATCTCGGAACTATATTCACTTCCTGCGCCACCAAAGACGAGACAAAGGCGCTGGCGCAGCGCAATCTCCCGTACATCGAGCTTCGCGCCAATGAGTTTCTGGAGGAACAGGGCTGCGGCTATACGGCGGTATGCGAGGTCTGCGAGGACAAGTTCCCTACGCGCGTCTATGGTGACCGAACACTGCCCTCCGGAACGTATGACACGCTGAAGATCGTTCTCGGCGCGGGCGAGGGGAAGAACTGGTGGTGCGTGCTGTACCCGTCGGTATGTATCGGCGCCGCTTCATCATCGAAGTCCCCCCTGCCCTCCCGCGAGCTTTACGAAAACAGAAAAGCCGCCGGCAGAATGACTGCCGACAGCCTTAAAGACAAGCACGGCGGCATAGAATACCGCTTTGCGATATATGATCTGCTGAAAACGCTGTTCGGGCTGTAACCGGTCAGCCGATAAGCGCACGGAGCTTTTCGATCTCGCCGGGCAGGACGCGGATAAGCTCATCTATCTCGGCTTCCGTTGTAAGATCGGACATTGTGATGCGCACGGAGCTTCTCGCTTCGTCCTTCGTAAGTCCCAGCGCAGTCAGGACATGTGACGGGTCAAGTGAGCCGGAGGTGCATGCCGAGCCGCTGGATACCGCGATCCCAAGCAGATCGAGCCGTAATATCAAGGCTTCTCCCTCTATCCCGCAGAACGAGAAATTAACGTTTGAAGCGAGCCGTTTCTCCCTGTCGCCGTTAAGCCTTGCTCCGCTTATCTTCGACAGTTCCGCTATCAGCTTTTCCCGCATCGGCAGGAGTTTTCCGTTCTTTTCGGAAATGTTTTCCGCTGCCGCACGCATAGCTTCCGCAAGTCCGGCTATACCGGCGATATTCTCTGTTCCGGCGCGCTTTCCGGACTGCTGCGCACCGCCGCGGATAAACGGGCGGAGCGATGCAGGCTCCCGCACATACAGCAGTCCGACGCCCTTCATCGCGTGTATTTTATGCCCCGAAAGCGACAGCATATCCACGTTCTGCTCCCGGACGTTTATCGGGATATTCCCGAATGCCTGCACCGCATCGGTGTGGAATGTTATACCGCGCTCACGGCATATACCGCCTATCTCCGCTATCGGCTGGACTGTGCCGATCTCGTTGTTCGCTGCCATTACCGTAACGAAGCCCGTATCATCGGTGGCTGCGGCTTCAAAGTCGGAAACGCGCACAACGCCGTTCTCATGCACCGGCAGGTAAGTCACGCTGAAACCCTGCTTTTTGAGGACTTTCAGCGGTTCGAGGATAGCGTGATGCTCAAAGGCGGAGGTGATGATGTGACGTTTTCCTTTTGCGAGAGCAGCCTCCGCCGCTGAGAATACCGCATGGTTGTCGCTTTCGGTGCCGCCGCTCGTAAAGAAGATATCTCTGCTGTCACAGCCGAGTATCTCTGCGCACTGCGCTCTTGCCTTGTTCAGCGCTATCGCGCTTTTCCTGCCGAGAGAATAGACGGAGGACGCGTTTCCGTATCCCTCTTTCAGCCACGGCATCATGGCTTCGAGGACATTGTCGCTTATCGCCGTAGTCGCGGCATTGTCAAGATATATTCTTGTTTCGCTCATGTTGTTTCCTCCTGCGCTGACGCGCTTTGTCCTACGCGGACGGCGCCAGCTTACGCAGCTGGACCGCGCCAGCGTGACGCTGGACCCGGACACAGATATCCGGGTCTTGCGAACAAATCGGAAATATGCAAACGCCTTCCCCGAAAACATCGGAGAAGGCTTTTTTTTCAATATGTCCGCAGACTTTTTATTTTCCGTATTACGGGACTGAGTTTAGGGGTCCAGCCCCTTTTTAAAGGGGCTGGCGCCGTCCGCGTAGGACAAAGCGCGTCAGCGCTCAAGAAGCTTGTCGATCTTGTACATGCTCTTGGAACTGTCCTCGGTGAGGCTGTACGCCGCGCCTGTTGTCTTCACCATTTCCGAGAACTCATCGGATTTGAGAGATGTGCGGATATTTTCAACCGTGCTCTTAGTGACCTCGGGGTATGCGAGGATATCAAGCTTCTGAACCACATAGACGTGATCGTGCTCCTCGTCCTCGACCGTTATTACCTTGACGTCGCCGGTATTCAGAGCGAATGCCTGCTTTACGAACTCCTCGGAGGGAGTTGTGCTGTCATTCTTGATTATCTGGATAAGGGAATCCTTTTCTGCAGCTTCAACCGTCTGCGCTGTTACAGCCGGTTCTTCGGAAGTCTCTGCCGGAGCGGCCTCACCTTCGGCTGTTTCAGCCGTCTCCGCTTCCGCGGCAGCCTTTGCCGCGTCTTCATCGGAAAGAGCCTGTGCATAATCACGGTAAACTTCCTCATAGCTTTCGCCCGCTGCGATCCTGTCGGCATAAGACTGTGCGCCGTCACCGTTTTCGAGATCATAGGGGAAGAAGTTTACTGCAATATAGTCGGAAGTGAGCGAAGCGTTGATCTCTTCCTCGGTCGCCGCAAGCTCGCCTCCCTCGCCGTAAAGGTGATCGAACAGCTGACTGCGCTTTGTGCTCTCGATCTGCATATCCTTGAAGGACTGCTCGCCGATTCCGAGCTTTTCATAGTATTCACCGAGAATACTTACACCGTAATAATACTGTGCGTACGTATTCTCTTCTGTCCAGAGCTGTTTTACGTTGGAATTGATGTTGGACATCTCATCTTCCGAAACTGTAAGACCGTACTGATCGAACAGCCTGTTTACCGCAACATAACCGCGGCAGTTCTCGATCGTCTTTTCGTTTACCCAGTCGCTGAAGCTCTTTCCCTCAACTGTCTGCGAAAGATAGCTGAAGCCCTCCGCCGAGGTGTCGAGATCGGGCTGTTCCTCGCTGATCTTGTTCACAGCCTCGCCTACTGCGTTCTGCTGTTCGAGGATATAGATACCCGCCCTTATCTTCTCGCCGTCTATTGTAAGCGGGTATGTCTGGCCTGATGCACACGAACCTGCGCCTGCGATCATAGCGCCGCAGAGAACGGCAAGGATCGTGTTTTTCATCGATCTTTTCATTCTTATCTTCCTTTCTTTTTCTCCGGGGTCATCTCAATACTATATTTTTCTCGGAGAGTGCCTTGAGTATCTTCTCAACCGACTTGTCGGCTTCTTCCGCCTCCATGGTCTTGTCATCGCGCCGCATAACTATGCTGTACGAAAGGCTCTTCTTGCCCTCTGGGACTCCGGTGCCTTTATACATATCAAACAGTGTCACCTGCTCAAGGTGCTTGCCGCTTGCAAGTATCGTCTCTATTATCTCGCCGGAAGTTATACCATCATCGCATACAAGGCTCAGGTCACGGGTGATAGCCGGGAACTTCGGGAGCTGTCTGTACTTGATGTCGCTGTCGGAAAGCTCACACATCGCAGCTATATCAAGCTCCGCGATATAAATGCGCTCCTTTACTCCGTAGTTTTCGGATACTGCCGGGTGAAGTTCTCCGAGAACGCCGATGTACCTGCCGCCGGCGGTTATCTTTGCGCATCTTCCGGTATGGAATGTGTCGTTGACAGTCTTTTCAAACTTTGCCTTTATGCCGGAAACTTCAAATATCGCTTCCGCAATGCCCTTGAATGTGAAGAAATCCTCGTCCGGTCCGTAAGCACCTATGCAGAGGATATCGCGCTCTTCCGGAAGCTCGTCTGCGCTTTCCTTCGGCAGATAAACACGTCCGATCTCGAAGAATCTTCCCTCGGGAGTGCGGTTGTTGATGTTGCGGACGATAAGCTCCGTCATTGAGGGTGTCATCGTGGTGCGCATAACGCTTGTATCCTCGCCGAGCGGACGGAGAAGAGTAACGCTCTTTCTTTGTATTTCGGGGATCCTTATCTTTTCGTAGCTCTTCGGGGAGATGAAGCTGAATGTCATAGCTTCGAGACAGCCCTGGGATACCATTATATCAACCAGCTTGTCAGCGAATTTCTGCTCCTTTGTGACGAGGCTCCTGCTGGAGAGCTTCGGGATAGTGGAGGCTATATTGTTGTAGCCGTAAATTCTCGCTATCTCCTCGCCGATATCGCAGGGAAGCTTCATATCTATTCTCACGCTGGGAACGGTGATCTCGTGTGTTGCGCGGTCATATACAAATCCCAGCTTCTCAAGTATCTTTATCTGCTCCTCCTCGGGGATCTCCGCGCCGAGGAAGCTGTTTACCCACTTCCAGTCGTGGACCAGCTTGTGCGGGGTCTTGTTGGAGTAGTCGGCATCTATAACAGTCTTTACCACCTCGCCGCAGCCCAGCATCTCAACAAGCTGGAGTGCGCGGTAAAGAGCGTTCTTCGCGTTGATCGGGTCAAGTCCCTTCTCAAAACGGGAGCTTGCTTCTGTACGCTCGCCGACTTTTCTTGCGGTCCTGCGGACAGATACGCCGTCGAAGCACGCAGCCTCGAAGATGACCTCTGTGGTGTCGTCCCAGATGCCGCTGTACTCGCCGCCCATAACGCCTGCAACAGCCATAGGCTTTTCAGCGTCCGCGATAACAAGCATTTCGGGAGACAGCTTTACCGGCTCCTTTGCTTCATCGAGAAGCTTGAGCGTTTCGCCGTCTCTTGCGTTTCTTACTACGATCTTGTTGCCTGCAACATATCTTGCGTCGAACGCGTGCATCGGGTGACCGTATTCAAGCATTACGAAGTTTGTGATATCAACGAGGTTGTTTATAGCGCGGACACCGCTTGCGCGAAGTCTCTCGACCATCCAGCGCGGCGAAGGTCCGATCTTTACGTTCTTGACTTTCGCAGCCATATAGCGCGAGCAGAGCTGTGTATTTTCGACTGTAACGGAAAGCTCCTTGTTGATATCGCAGTCGATACCTGTGAATGTGGGTTCCTTTACGTTGTAGGGCAGATCGAATGTAGCGCTTGCCTCTCTTGCGAGTCCGAGTACGGAAAGGCAGTCGGGACGGTTGTTGGTGATCTCGAACTCAACGCTTATATCGTCAAGACCGACAGCCTTGAGTACATCGTCGCCCGGCTTCATCTTGTCAAAATCCGGGTCATCGTTGAGTATCAGCACACCGTCGGGTGAGGAGTACGGAAAGTCGGAATTGTCCATTCCGAGCTCGTTGAACGAGCAGAACATTCCGCAGCTTTCAGCTCCGCGGAGCTTGCCCTTCTTGATCTTTACTGTGGTGTTATGCTCCTTGTCTATGACAGTGCCGCCGTCAAGAACTACGGGCACAAATGCGTCCTTTACCACGTTTGTCGCGGCTGTGACGATCTGAACGGGAGCGTCCTTGCCGATATCGACCTGGCATATCCAGAGCTTTTCGCTGTCCTCGTGCTTCTTTATATCGAGCACCTTTCCTATAACTACCTTATCGACTTCTCCGCGCATCTCATGGTAAGTCTCGACTTTCGAGCCGCTCATGGTGATGCCTGCGACGAAATCCTTTATGGGCATATCGGCTTTAACGTAATCGTTGAGCCATTTCATTGAAAGATTCATAATTCTTACTCCAGTTAATTTTTATTGCGCCGAATGCGGACTTATCATCAGAACTGCGTGAGGAAACGGGAATCGTTCTCGTAGAGCAGTCTCATATCATCTATGTTGTATCTCATCATAGCCACGCGCTCGATGCCGATACCGAACGCAAAGCCGCTGTACTCATTCGGGTCTATGCCACAGTTCTGCAAAACTTCCGGTCTTACAACGCCGGAACCGAGCATCTCGATCCAGCCCTCGCCCTTGCAGAGCGGGCAGCCCTTGCCGCCGCACTTGAAGCAGCTGAGATCGACTTCCGCCGAGGGTTCCGTGTAGGGGAAGTGATGCGGACGGAAGCGAAGCTTTACATCGTTTCCGTATAAGCTCTTTGCGAAGTTTTCAAGTGTACCCTTGAGGTCACCGAAGGTTATATTCTTGTCAACGACAAGTCCCTCGCACTGGTGGAATATAGGCGAGTGCGTACCGTCAACAGCATCGGGGCGGTAAACGCGTCCGGGGCTTATGATCGCAATAGGAGGCTTTTCCTTGAGCATTGTGCGTATCTGCACGGAAGAAGTCTGTGTTCTGAGCAGTGTCTTGTCGGTAATGTAGAACGTGTCGCTGGGCTCACGGGCGGGGTGCCCCTCGTCAGTAAGGAGCATATCGAAAACGTACTTCGTCTCCTCTACCTCCGGGCCGTCAACGACGGTATATCCCATTCCGCGGAATATTGATTTGAGGTCTTCCAGCACTATGTTCAGCGGGTGGCGCGTGCCTACTCTGCGAACCTTTCCGGGCATTGTAACATCAACTGCCTCGGTTTTGAGTCTCTGCTCGGTGATAGCCGCCTTCAATGCTGCGGATTTCTCGTTGATCGCCGCTTCGAGAGAAGCGCGGACATCGTTCGCAAGCTGACCCATTACGGGACGCTCTTCTGCGGAAAGCTGACCCATCTGCTTGAGTATCGCGGTAAGCTCGCCCTTCTTTCCGAGGAACTTTACCCTGAGATCGTCAAGTGCTTTCGCGTCGGTAAGCGAAGCTATTTCCGCGGAAGCCTGTTCTTTTATTTTCTGAAGCTGTTCTTTCATCATTGTTTTGTCTTCTGCTCCTTTTCCTTTGCTTTTTCTTCGATTATTTTTATCTCTTTCTTCACCGCGCCGGTGATCTTTCTCTCTTTTTGGGGTTTAAGCGAGTCGAGCCACTCCTCGTCTGCGGCTTTCTCCTCGTCCGTATAAACATAGTCGTCGGTATATTTGTCGGTATCGTCCCGCTGATAAACCGCGCTTTCAGCAGGCAGCGACTTCTTTCTGAGCCTGCCCTCAAGGAACTCCTTGAACAGCATATAGATTATTGCGAATACCGGCACCGCGAGAAGCATTCCCACGAATCCGAACAGACCGCCGCCTACGATGATGCCGATGAGCACCCATACCGACGGAACGCCTATCCTGTCACCCTGAATGAGCGGGACCATTATGTTGCCGTCGAACTGCTGCATCGCTACCATGAATATGCCTATCCAGAGTGCCTTGATCGGATCGGCAAGCAGGGTTATGAAGCAGACCGGAATGCCGCCGATAAAGGGTCCGAAGAACGGTATCACGTTCGTGCAGGCGATAATAACTGCCATAAGTATGGGGTAAGGCGTGCCGATTATCGTAGCGCCGATGAAGGTCATGCAGCCTACAAAGAACGCATCTATTATTATACCTATTATATAGTGGCTGAAGATATCGTTGATCCTCTTGGAGACAGTAAGCACGGACTGCACCGTGCTGTTGCGGAAGAACGCGAACAGCAGCTTTTTAGCCTGCGCTTTAAGCATTTCCTTTGAAAGGACAAGGTAAACCGCTATGATAAAGCCGATTATGAAGTCCTTGAATCCGAGGATAAAGCTGAGAACGCCGCCTCCGATCTTCGAGCCGAACGCGAAGACCTGGGACGAGATATCTGTCCAGCTCGTCGCAAGGAAGCTTTCTATCTGGCTTATAGGGTTCTCGATTATGTCTATTATCTGCGGATAGTCAACGAAAGTCTCCGATGCCCATTTGAGGAAGTTGTCCGCATAGCCGTTGAAATTCGAGACAAGTCCGGAAAGGCTTGAAATGAACTGAGGAACAATAAGAAGCACAAGTCCGGTCAGCAGGGCGAGCGTCAGTATCACTACGATTGTGACGGAGAGGTTCTTTATAAGCCGGTAAGTCTTTTTTGAACCTTTTTTAGCTTCTGCCCATTTCCCGAAAACCTTGTGCCTGAAAAATTCCACAGCAGGATTCATCAGATACGCTATGACAATACCCCACAGTATCGGGGCTATCGTCTCGCCGAGAATATCAAACATTTCGCGCAGATTCGGTATAGCCTGCGCGCTCATGAGCAGGAATCCGCTCACTACTATAACGATGACCGCAAGAACGGCTATCTGTTTGTATTTCCGGTTTATCTTGAATCTCATTTTATATCAGTCCCGTATATCTCACCGATCAACTATTACTTACATATTGCGGTCTTTGCCGGATCCGTTTATTAACGAACAATGAATAGTGAATAAATTATAATGAATAATGCAGAAACGCCGCAGAAACTCTCTGCGCTTTTTATTATTCACTATAATTTATTCATTCTTCATTATTCATTGAGCCGCGTCAGCGGCGTTTCTTGCATGGAGCCTTCGCCAATCCACTGCATTTCTTGCTGTAGCTGATATAATACCGTTCTTTCTGATACAGCAGTCGTCGGCGCGGACTCCGCGTGGCACCCCCTACCGGAATCGAACCGATAACTAACCCTTAGGAGGGGTTTGTTATATCCATTTAACTAAGGAGGCATAAATAAACTCCATTTATTATACTACGTTTCATTAAAAAATACAAGAGCTAAACGCAACTGTTTTAAAAATATACATATTATATGGTAAAAGCGCAGAGAAAACCGGCGTTTTTTCAAGAAAATTTTTGTCAAACTATTGACAAAAAGACAAATGTGATGTATAATAACCGTAGTGTAAGACCGGGTTGACAATCCGGTCTTAATTGTTATAATTGAAACATTAAGCTATGGGGGTGACGGATACGGCTGAAAAGAGCAGCAGGATCGAAGAACGCGCAAGAGAAGCGGTAATGCCGGTAATAGAGCAGAACGGGCTTAAACTCTGGGATGTGTGCTTCGAAAAAGAAGGCGCTATGTGGTATCTGCGGATCCTCGTGGATAAGGAAGGCGGCATCGACAGCGATGAGTGCGAGGATATCTCCCGCCCCATAAACGAGATAATCGACAAGCAGGATTTCATAAGCAAAGTCGATATCCTTGAAGTCGGCTCGCCCGGACTCACCAAAAAACTGCGCCGCCCCGAGCATTTCGTCTCCTGCACCGGTGAGCGCATAAGAGTCACCAAGCGGGACGAAAAAGGCAAGGAATACAGCGTTTACGGCATTCTCGCCGGATATGACGAAGAAGACGGCACGATAACGCTGGAAAATGAAGACGGAAAAGAAACTATTGCAGTCGCCGACTGCGTAAAGATCAATTCGGATCTGTAATAACAGGAGGAATAACGGAAAATGGCTAAATCCAACACAGCAGAGCTTATGGAGGCTCTCACCCTGCTCGCAAAGGAAAAGGGGATAGAAGCCGAGGTCCTTGTGGAAAAGATACAGGCGGCTCTCGTGATAGCAATAAAGAAGGACTATCCGAGAAGCGAGAATATAAATTTTGATATCGATCTCGCAAAGGGCAAATTCGACGTAGCGATATTGAAGAATGTTGTCGAGACTGTCGAAGATCCCGCCAACGAGATCACCCTCGAAGATGCAAGAGCAGTAAGCAAGCGCCTCAGCATCGGCGATATGTGCCCGCTCAAGCTCGATACCAAGCACTTCGGAAGAATTGCCGCACAGACCGCGAAACAGGTCATCAAGCAGGGTATCAAGGAAGTTGAGCGCGAACAGCTCGTTGCGCAGTGGGGAGATCTCCAGAACGAAGCTATTTCCGCCGAGGTAAAGAAGATCGAGACCGATTCGCTCAATGCGCTCGTAAGCGTCAACGGAAGCGAAGTAATGCTGTTCAGAAACGATCAGATACCCGGAGAAGTGCTGCACGAGGGCGACATCGTAAAGGTGTTCGTTTCCGGAGTCTCCTCCGCTGACAGAAGACCTACGCTCCGCGTTTCGAGAACTCACCGCGATCTTATAAGAAGACTGTTTGAGCTTGAAGTTCCGGAGATTGCGGACGGAACAGTGGAGATAAAGTCCATAAGCCGTGAAGCAGGTTCAAGAAGCAAGGTAGCCGTTATCAGCAACAACGAGAATGTTGACGCGCTCGGCGCCTGCATAGGACCCCAAAGAGGACGTATCACGAAGATATGCGAGGAGCTCTGCGGCGAGAAGATAGATGTAGTCAAGTACAGCGACGATCCGAAGGAGTATATCAAGCAGGCGCTCAAGCCCGCAAACGTTATAAGCGTTGATATCCCGGACGAGGAAGTAAGAGCATGCTCGGTAGTGGTACCGGATAACCAGCTCTCCCTCGCTATCGGAAACAAGGGTCAGAACGCAAAGCTTGCTGCAAGACTTACAGGATTCAAGATAGATATAAAGCCGGAAAGCGGATTTTTTGAGGGCTGATGACAGCGTTCACCGCAGAACGGTTCAGTGAGAAAAGAGATATATGGGAAAGAATGTACCGCTCAGAAAATGTCTCGGGTGCGAAGAGATGCTCGGGAAAAAGGGATTGCTCCGCGTGGTAAGATCGAAGGACGGAGAGATCTCGGCAGACCTTACGGGTAAGAAGTCCGGCAGAGGAGCATATATCTGCAACGATATGGAATGCTTCGAGAAAGCCGTGAAGAAGCGCAGCCTCGAAAGAGCGCTGAAATGCGCGATACCCGCGGAGGTATATGAGAAACTGAGGGAGCAGATACAGAATGGATAAGATACTCGGGACGATAGGTCTCTGCATACGCGCAGGAAAGCTTGTTCACGGCTTCGATGCGGTAATGGCGGAGATAAAGGACAATGCCGGCAAAGTAAGCGGTGTCCTTACAGCTTCCGATCTTTCGGAAAAGACGAAGAAGGAAGTCGCGTTCCACTGCGAAAAGGCGGGCGTTGAAGTCACAGAGATTCCGGAAACGCTCGACGAACTCAAACAGGTGACAGGAAAGAGAACGGGGATACTCGCCGTTCTTGATGACGGACTTTACGGTTCGATAATTAAAAACATTCATTGACCGGGGGAAAACGAATGGCAACAAAAGAGCTGAAATGCAAAATAAAAGATGCGGCGAAGGATCTTGAACTTACGCCGAACGATATCATTGCGATAGTCAAGGAGCGCACGGGTGCGGAAAAGAAATCCGGGCAGTCTCTCACTGTCGCGGAGATGAATGTCGTGCTCGAACATATCACGCAGGCAAATCAGGTGGAAAACTTTGAAGCCTACCTCGCGGCAAGAGACAGCAAGCCTGCGCCGAAGAAGGAGCAGGAGAAGGCTAAGCCCGCACCGAAACCCGCCGCGGAGGAAAAGAAACCTGCCGCAAAGGACAAGGATAAGGAAAAGACGGATAAAACCGAGAAGCCTGCGGATAATAAGACCAAGGCTGCCCCTGTAAAAGAGGCAAAGCCTGAGACAAAGACAGAAAAGCCTGCTGCGGAAACAGCTCCGAAGCAGGAGACAAAGCCTTCCGACGAACGTCCCGCTCCCGCGAAGCAGCCCGATTCGGCAAATGCCGGCAAGCAGCAGAGCAAGAAGCAGGATAAGCCTGCGTCCCCCGAAAACAAACGCAGGGAGAACAAGCCTGTTCCGCGTCCTATGGAAGCCAAAGTCGATCTCAGCACCGTAAAGACCAACGAACCGCCTAAGGCAAAGGTAAAGGGCGAAGCCGTACAGAGAGGTGAAGTTGTCACCAAGCGCGTCGATACAAGAGGAAGCTATGTCGATCTCGACAAGTACAACGAGCGTTATGAGACAATGGCTTCGCAGAAGAACGGCGGCGGAAACCGCAGAGACGATGCCTTCTCCAAGAAGCAGAAGATAAATCAGAAATCCCAGCAGAACAAGCGCGACAAGTTCGGCGGCAAGAACCGTGAAACCGAAGCGCAGAAGCTCAAGCGGCTCGAACTTGAACGTGCGAGAAAACAGCAGCTCAAGGTACAGATCCCCGACGAGATAGTTGTTTCCGAGCTTGCACAGCGCCTTAAAGTTACAGCTACCGAGGTCATCAAGAAACTTATGTCGCTCGGTGAGATGTGCACCATAAATCAGGTGATCGACTTCGATACCGCTGCACTTGTTGCCGAGGAACTCGGCGCAAAAGTCGAGAAGGAAGTCGTTGTCACCATTGAAGAGCGCCTGTTTGAGGACGACGAGGACAAGGCTGAAGATCTCCAGCCCCGTTCACCCGTCGTTGTCGTTATGGGTCACGTCGATCACGGCAAGACCTCGCTGCTCGACAAGATCCGCCATGCTTCCGTTGCAAGCGGAGAAGCCGGCGGAATCACCCAGCATATCGGCGCTTACAGAGTAAATGCCGGCGGCAAGGATATCACATTCCTCGATACCCCCGGACATGAAGCATTCACCGCTATGCGTGCAAGAGGCGCGAATATGACGGATATCGCTATCCTCGTAGTTGCCGCAGACGACGGTATCATGCCCCAGACGGTTGAAGCGATCAACCATGCAAAGGCTGCGGGCGTAAGCATTATCGTTGCAATAAACAAGATGGATAAAGAGGGTGCAAACCCCGAAAAGATAAAGCAGGCTCTTACCGAACATGACCTCGTTATCGAGGAATGGGGCGGAGATGTCATCTGCGTTCCCGTTTCGGCAAAGACCGGCGAGGGCATCGACACGCTCCTTGAAATGGTGAACCTCACCGCGGAAGTGCTCGATCTCAAGGCTAACCCCGACAGACTTGCAAAGGGTGCCGTTATCGAAGCAAGACTCGACAAGGGCAGAGGTCCTGTCGCTACCCTGCTGGTACAGAACGGAACGCTGCACACCGGCGATGTTATTATCGCGGGTACATCGGTGGGTCATGTAAGAGTTATGCGTGACGACAGAGGAAAGGTCGTTAAGGAAGCAGGTCCTTCGGTACCTGTTGAGATAATGGGTCTTTCGGAAGTTCCGAGCGCCGGCGACAGCTTCGCGGTCGTTGAGGACGAGAAGCTTGCAAGAGAGCTGGTAGAAAAGCGTAAGTTCGACGCTAAGGAAGAGCAGTTCAAGCTCTACAAGAAGGTAACTCTCGACAACCTCTTCTCGCAGATAGAGGAAGGCGAGATGAAGACGCTGCCGATCATCGTAAAGGCAGATGTCCAGGGCTCTGTGGAGGCTGTGAAGCAGTCGCTTGAAAAGCTCTCGAACAACGAAGTCCGCGTTCAGGTAATTCACGGTGCAGTCGGTGCGGTAAGCGAGAGCGACGTAATGCTCGCAAACGCTTCCAATGCTATCATCGTAGGCTTCAATGTGCGTCCTCACCCGGACGCAGCCGAGAGCGCAAAGCGCGAAGGCGTTGATATCCGCCTGTACCGCATAATATACGATGCGATCGAGGAAGTAGAGGCTTCTATCAAGGGTATGCTCGCTCCGAAGTACAGAGATGTTGACTGCGCACGCATCGAAGTCCGCCAGGTATATAAGATCACCGGCGTCGGCGTTGTTGCAGGCTGCTATGTGCTTTCCGGCAAGGTGGAGAGAAAGTGCAATATCAGGATAGTGCGCGACGGCATAGTTGTTGCGGACGACAAGATAAGCGGTCTGAGACGTTTCAAAGACGATGTCAAGGAAGTGTCGGAAGGCTACGAGTGCGGTATCAGCCTTGAAAAGTTCAGCGATATCAAGGAAGGCGATATCTTCGAAGCCTACATCACGGAAGAATACCGCGACTGAGGCGTGAAGATTCCGTAACCGGTATTCTTCGGCAGTATGTCAGATATTCAGACTATTTATTATCTTTCTAATTTCCGTGTTACGGGATTTGGGTCAAGGGCTTTGCCCTTGCGCGAGCCGGCTGCGTAAGCCGGTCCCGTCTGGAAAGACAAGCGCGTAAGCGCCGTAGAAGGAGGCGCAGTTTTGGCAAATCATAACCTGAGCAGGCTGACCGAGGACGTTAAGCGTGAGATCTCGGCGGCGCTGCCCGCTATAAAAGATAAGAGAGTGAGCGGAGAGATCGTCTCGGTATCAAGAGTAGAGATAACCAGCGATCTGTCCTACTGCAAGGTATATGTTTCGGTGCTCGGAGACGAGGAGAAAACCGACGGAGCAGTACAGGCGCTCGAAAAGTCGGCAGGCTTCATCGTAAGACGCATAAATGCGCGGATAAAGATGAGGAAGATGCCGAAGCTGATATTCCTGCCGGATAACTCACAGGAATACTACGAAAAGATAACAGGCATCATCGACTCGCTCCACATCGGTGAAAAAGGAGCCGAAGAAGCCGGAGCGAATGATGATGACAATGAATGACATAAGGAGAACAGGTGGCAATGAAGTCTGAACTTATTGCGGTAAGCGAAGCCAACGATTTCATCAAGGCGCATGACAATTTTGTGATCATATCCCACGCAAACCCGGACGGAGATACGCTCGGCTGTGCGTTTGCGCTGTGCCGCGCACTCCAGAAACTCGGAAAGAAAGCAAAAAACATCTGCGCGGACGAGATTTCCCACCGCTACGACTTTATGAAGAAGGCAGTTGAAGTGCAGGATTTCGAGCCGCAGACATATATAACCGTTGACGTTGCCGATATAAAGCTGCTGGGCGATTTTGAAAAGATCTACGGCGACAGGATAGACCTTGCGATAGATCACCACATCTCCCATGTTGATTTCGCAAAGTACCTGCTGATCGAACCCCATGCTGCCGCGGCAGCACAGACGGTATATAAGGTGATACTCGAACTCGGCGGCGGGGAGCTTTTCGACGATCAGATCGCGGCATGCCTCTATACCGGCATTTCCACGGATTCCGGCTGTTTCAAGTACTCCTGCGCTGACCCGGAGACTCACCGTATTGCCGCGGAGCTTCTTGAATACAACTTCGATCACTCGGAACTTGACTATGTGTTCTTCGATCTCAAGACAAAGTCCCGTATAGAGCTTGAGAAGAAGATCTACGACAGCATCGAGTTCTTCTGCGAGGGAAAATGCGCCCTCGTTTCGGTAACGAAAGAACAGCTTGATTCCTTAGATCCCGAGGACGTCAACGGCATATCCGCTATCCCGCGCTGCATCGAGGGCGTCGAGGTAAGCGTAGTTATGAAACAGCGCAGCAACGGCAGCTGGAAAGCTTCCCTGCGCTCCAACAGAGATGTCAATGTGCAGAAGATCTGCTCGGTATTCGGCGGCGGCGGTCACGAAAGGGCTGCGGGCTGCTCGTTCGGCAGCGCCGGTCTTGACGAGGCAAAGCAGCGCATAATTTCGGAGATCGGAAAGGTACTCGGATGAACGGAGTTATTTGCATTTACAAGGAAAAAGGATATACCTCATTCGACGTTGTTGCGATAATGAGGAAGTTTTGCGGAACAAAGAAGATAGGTCACGGAGGGACCCTCGATCCCATGGCGGAGGGGGTTCTTCCGATTTTTGTCGGAAATGCCACAAAAGCGGTGGATTACTGCCCGGACAACACCAAGGAATACCGCGCCGGAATACGTTTCGGCGTGACCACAGACACACAGGATTTCACCGGAAAGGTGCTTTCTACCTGTGACGATGTTGTGCCGAGAAACGCGATGTACAAGCTCCAGTCGAAATTTACCGGCGAGATGATGCAGACCCCGCCGATGTACAGCGCAGTGCAGGTGGACGGTCAGCGCCTTTACGAACTTGCACGCAAGGGCATAGAGATCGAACGCGAGCCGAGACCGATAAAGATAAGCTCGATAGAATTCGAGGAATTTGAGGACAACACCGCGACTATGGTGGTTTCCTGCTCAAAAGGAACATACATCAGAACGCTTATACACGATATGGGCGAGGAACTCGGTACAGGCGCGATAATGACAAGCCTTGTGCGCACCCGCTCCGGCAACTTCACACTCCGGGACTGCTACCGGCTCGACGAGGTGAGAAAGGTGAATGAAGCCGGCGGGAAGGACGCTGTCGAGAAGCTGCTCATGCCGCTGGATATCATATTCAATTCCCTGCCTGCGGCAAAGCTTAACGACACGCAGACGAGAATGTTCCTAAACGGCGTGGTGCTCGATATCAACAGGGTGAACCTTGACCGCATGGAGGGACCCTTCCGCATACTCTCGTCTGCGGGAAAGGTAATTGGGATAGGAAACCGCGGCGAGGACAACGATCTTGCCGTTATCCAGAGATTTTTCGGCACCGAGGAGCGCCGCCTGTCGGAAGAAACTTCCCAGGACGGAGTCCGGATCGTGTCGGACAGCAAACTTAAAGATATAAATGACCTGAAAGGCGTCAGAATGGTATAATGCGGACTGAACACACACAGAAAAAAACGTCAGCCGCCCTCGGCTTCTTCGACGGGCTTCATCTCGGACACAGGGCTGTTATAGAAGCCGCGGGAAAAGCCGGGGAAAAGTACGGCATACCCCTTTCGGTGCTTACGTTCCGCGGTGAGCCGGAACTCCCGAAATTCGCCGGGCGGCACGATATGGGGCTTATGACGTACGGAGACAGGGAGGATATGCTGCGTGCTCTCGGAGCACAGCATATATTCGCCTATGACTTCGCGGATATACGGGATATGCAGCCGGAAGCTTTCTTTGACATCATAGTTTCCGGCGAGATGAATGCGGGATATGTGGTATGCGGCGAGGATTTCCGGTTCGGCAAGGGCGGCAGCGGAGATGTCCGGCTTCTCGGAGAGCTGTGCGAAGAGCGCGGTATCGGATTTGAGACAGTGCCTCCGGTATGCGTGAACGGAGTCCCGGTAAGCTCGACACTGATACGGGAGCTTATCCGGAAAGGCGATGTTTCCGCCGCGAACGAACAGCTCGGACACCGGTTCTCGCTGGAACTTCCGGTACTGCACGGAAAGCGGCTGGGGCGGACTATCGGCTTCCCGACGATCAATCAGGTGATACCGGAGTTTATGGTACACCCGAAACACGGCGTCTATGCGAGCCGCGCGTTCGTGGACGGAACAGCGTTCCCGGCGATAACCGATATCGGCATAAAACCGACAGTGGGCAGCGACGGTTCGGAGATAACGGAAACGCATATAATCGGTTTTTCCGGCGATCTGTACGGAAAGAACGTGCGGATAGAACTGCTCGCGTTCATACGGGAGGAGAAGAAGTTCTCCGGGCTTGACGAACTCAAAGCCCAGCTTGAAACGGACAGGGCTTTTGCGGAAAAGAACATATTCACCGATCGGTAAAGGCATTTTCATAATGCTTTCATACATATTTCACTTGCAGACTGTATTATTATGGTAATGCGCTGTGTTCCGCGAAGGAGCACGGCATGGCAATAAAAAAGGAGCGGATAGAATGATAGAGGTCAGACATCTGACAAAAAGCTACGGACCGAAAAAAGCCGTAAACGACATATCCTTTACCGCTGAGGACGGTCAGGTCCTCGGATTTCTCGGACCCAACGGCGCGGGAAAATCCACGACAATGAACATTCTCACGGGATATATTTCCTCCACCGAGGGACAGGCTTTCATCAACGGCATAGATATCCTCGAAGACCCGATAAAGGCGAAAAGCTTCATAGGCTACCTTCCGGAACAGCCTCCGCTGTATTACGATATGACGGTTGACGAGTATCTGAGCTTCGTGTACAGCCTTAAAAAGTGCAGGCTTCCGAAGAAGTCGCACCTGAACGAGATATGCGAGATCGTGAAGCTTACAGATGTTCGCGGAAGGCTGATAAAGAACCTTTCCAAAGGTTACAAGCAGAGAGTCGGATTTGCCCAGGCTCTCGTCGGCAACCCGAAAGTGCTGATACTCGACGAGCCTACGGTTGGACTTGACCCGAAGCAGATAATCGAGATACGCACGCTTATCAAGCGTCTCGGCAAGAACCATACCGTGATACTCTCGTCCCACATACTGCCGGAAGTACAGGCGGTATGCGACAGGATAGTGGTCATAAACAAGGGCAGGATAGTTGCGAACGACAACGCCGATACGCTTGCGCGCAATCTTTCCGCGGATCACAAGCTGATACTGCACATCGAGGGCAGCAGCGACGAGGTGAAGAAGGTGCTTGAAAGCGTGACCGACGTGGAGCGCGTATTTGTCGGCAGACAGGTAGATGAGCGCGTTTATGAGTATCATGTTGAAGCGAAGGAAGGCTCTGATGTGCGCCGCGGTATCTTCAAAAAGCTTGCAGCGAGGAACTATCCGATACTGATGATGCGTTCCAACGAGCTTTCGCTTGAAGAGGTATTCCTAAAGCTCACCACAGGCGACGAATACGGCGGAGCGGAGAAGATAGAGACAAAGTTTGACAAGCTCGAAAAGGGGGAGGAAGACAAATGACAGCGATAATGAAGCGCGAGCTTTCCGCGTATTTCAAATCCCCGATAGGATATGTTTTCATAGCGGTATCCTTCCTGTTTTCGGGATTTTTCTTCTGGTATTTCGCACTCAGTGTCGGCAGCACCGACATTTCGTATGTATTCCTCGGAATGTTCTATGTGTATATGATATTTGTGCCGGTCCTCACGATGCGTCTTATGGCAGACGAGAACAAACAGCGCACCGATCAGCTCCTTCTCACATCGCCTGTGGGGCTTATGCGGCTGGTTGCGGGTAAATTCCTCTCCGCGTACATCGTGTTTATGCTGGGAGATCTGGTACTGCTGATCTACGGCGTGGTAATGAGCTTTTTTGCAGCCGTGAACTGGGCGATAATCTTCGGCAATTTTGTTGCACTCGCGCTTATAGGAGCGATCTTCGTTTCGGCGGGACTGTTCGTTTCCACCCTCACGGAGAGCCAGATGGTAGCTGCGATAGGGTCTATTGCAGTAAATGTTGCGCTTGCGCTGATAAATGTTGTGGCAACGGTAGTTCCGGTGCAGGTTATCTCCGATGTTATCAAGCAGCTCTCGGTATTCGACAGGTACTACGAATTCACCACCGGAATTTTCAGTCTCAGCGGAGTGATCTTCTTCCTGAGCGCCGTAGTGATCTTCCTCTTCCTCACCGTCCGCGTCCTCGAACGCCGCCGCTGGGCATAAGCGCGGAAGCCCGCGCCGGCGACTGCTGTATTTCACAGGAATGTTCTATGGGCAGCTCTGCATGAAACGCAGAAGGGCTGGCAAGGATTTCATTGTGTAAATTAGCAGAGTATAGCTAACCGAGGTGCTGAACCCGTCCGTAGAAGAATACAGCTGCGGATCCGGAGCGGCGCGTCCGTCGCGGCGAAGATTTCGTTCAGATTATACAGAGTATAACTACGCAAAACACAGCAGATATTACCCGCAAAGGAGTTTAGATAAATGGCTGAAAATGAAGAGATAAAGAATGGGCAGTCCGCCGGGGAGATCCCGGAAGAGACTGTAACAGAAGAAACACCGGAAACAGAAGAAGCTGTGCCGGAGAAAACTGCGGAAGAGCCTGCAAAAGAACCGCAGAAAAAGAAGAAAAAGAGCATCTTCAACAACAAAAAGTTCAAGTACGGTTCGCTCTCCGTAGTGTTCACGATCATGTTCATCGCGGGAATAGTGCTGATAAACGTGATACTTAACCTCGTCCTCGACAGATTCCATGTCGAAGCCGATCTCACATCGGGCTCGATATTCACGCTGAGCGACGAGACAGTTGACTATGTAAGCTCGCTGGACGACGATATAAGCATCTTCGTCACCGCGGATAAAGATGAGCTGAAAGGCGCAGGTCAGCTCTACGCACAGACCGTGGAGTTCCTCGACAAAATGGCGGGGCTCAACAGCCGTTTCACCGTGAAGTATGTGAACCTGCTTCAGGATCCCGATTTCACCAACAACTACGTTGAGACGCTCCAGAATTACCAGGTAATAGTCCAGAGCGCAAAGACCGGCAGATACCGCATACTGTCCATAAACGACTTTATGAAGTATAAGCTCAGCGACGGCAACACATACGACTACAGCGAAGCAAGTATGTATGTAAGCTACGGCGGACTTACCGTTACCGATTATTCGAGTTCAGCCGAATCCCAGCTTGTTTCCGCTATAATGTCGGTATCCCTCGACGATCCGACGGTGGTAACATTCCTCACCGGCTACGGCGAATCCGACAGCTCCGCCCTCGAAACGATACTCAAGGACAATGCGTATGTTACACAGACAGTTGAGATCGAGCGCGTTGAAGCTGTTCCGGAAAATACGGATATACTCGTGATACACGGTCCCACAAAGGACTACAGCCTCGATTCCATTACAAAGGTGGACACATGGCTTTCCAACGACGGAAAGTACGGCAAGAACCTCGTATTCATCGCGACTCCGGATCCTGCCGAAACGCCTAATCTTGACGAATACCTGGCGGAATGGGGAATTGAAGTCGGCAAGGGCTATGTGCTCCAGTTCGACGAGAACCACGCATACTACACCGGCTCTCCTCTGCCTGTAATGCAGGATATAGAGATGAAGACGGAGACAGCGTACTACGAAGCAATGAAGAAGTCCTCCGGCACATCGTTCATAGGCTACTATGTGCGCCCGGTAATAAAGCTCTGGGAGAACGAGGGCAACCTTGCGAACGTGACTGTTGCAAGCGCTTACGGCGAAAACTGCATTATGTTCCCGTTCACGGCTGACGAAAACTGGGCTCCTTCAGAGGACAGCTTCTCCGCATACGATGTTATTGTTGAAGCATCAAAGGTGCAGTTTGCTGACAACAACGAACCCACATACAGCAAAGTTATCGTCTGCGGCGGTGACCAACTCTTCACCGACTACTTCACCACCGCCTCCAACTACAGCAACGGAGAAGCTGCGCTTTCGCTCTTTGACGCAAACTCCGAGAGCAGCGGAAAGACGATAAGCATAGTTGAGAAATCCTTTGCTGCCGAGACCTACCAGATCGAGCGCAGCACACAGATCGCGATCGGCATCACATTCGCGGTAATTATCCCGATAGCTATAATCGTGATCGGAATCATCGTATGGCTCAGGAGAAGAAGATTATAATGAGTAAGAACAAGAAGATAATCATATTTTCGCTTATCGGACTTGCAATTCTCACCGGCGTGACTGTTGTACTTCTGCTGACCTCTCCGGTTATGAATGAACCGCTGGAGGGCGATCCGGCACTGGACGGCAGTGTCACGATCAACGGAACTCCCGTTGCCGATCTGGTGATGTGCAAGAGAGCCGAAAGCGAAGCAGTTTCGATCGGTGTCACCACACCAAGCGGAGATTACAGCATAGTTCCCGCAGGTGAGAGCGCCGGCAAGGTCAACTGGACGGTTGCGGGACTTGAAAATGCTCCGCTCGATACCGGCGCTGTCGCGGAAGCCGCAGGCTATGCCGTGGATTTTGAAGCGGTAGATGTCGTGATAGAGCTAACCGACAGTGCGGAGCTTGAAAAGTACGGACTTGCAGAACCAAACACGGTTATAAAGACGAAATTCTCCGACAACACGGAGTTCGAGCTGAAAGTCGGCGATCCTGTCCCCAACATCTCGTCTTACGTTTATGTGACCGCTGACGATAAAAAAGTCTATACGGCAATGAAAACCAAGACCGACTGTTTTCTTGCGAGAGCACTCGATTATATTCAGCTTACCGCGATTCCCGCATACGACGCAGAGGGCGGTGAAACAGTCACGAAAATGACGGTAGAGCGCGTTGATCTTGATGAGCCGATAGTTATTGAGAGCCTTGAGGACGAAGAAAACGAGGACGCAATACAGGTTTACTCATACCGTCTTACAAGTCCTTACACAGCGTATGCGGATCTTAAGGACGCGCCGAACTTCATATACGGTCTGTTCGGACTTACAGCATCGTCTGCGGAATGCACAGACCCCACGGAGAACGACATGGCGCTGACCGGGCTTGACAATCCGAACTGCACGGTAACGGTAGAGACGAACAAGAAGACATACACCCTCACGTTAGGTGCGGCGATAATCGAGACGTCATACGATGACGAGGGCAAGGAAACAAAGAAGCTGAACGGCTTCTACGGAATGACGAGCGAAGTTCCCGGCGTGATATACAAGTTTGACGGCGGTAGCATTCCGGCGCTTACCGTACAGCCGCAGGAGATAATGTCGAAGCTGTTCCTTATGCCGTATATCTACTCGCTGGATTCGATAGATTACAGCGATTCCGAAAACAGGAAGCTAAGTATTGGTATCGAGACGATAAAGTCTGCGGACGAAGAAACCGGAGATATCCACAGATTCACCGTAAACGGCGAAAAGTGGGACGAGCAGGCGTGCAAGGATCTTTACCAGTATCTGATCTCTGCATCGGGCGAAGATCTTTACTTTGACGAGGACAAGGGCGAGCTTCTTGCGGAGATAGTTTACAATTACAAGGACAAGAGCGACGGTGTTGACGGAAAGGACGTTGTCCGCATCTACGCTTCAAATACGGACCGCAAGATTATCCTCAACCTCAACGGCAAGAATCTCTATAAGACCCGCCAGATCTACTCCACCCAGCTGTTCAAGAATATCGACAGTTTCCTTCGCGGAGATGCCGTAACGCTGACGTATTGAGAGAGTTGAGAGATTTCGAGAGACTTTTGAAGAGACTTTGAGAGACTTTGAGAGAAGGGGCGCTGCCCCTGTGACCCCGCAAGCCCCCTTTAAAAAAGGGGGCTTGACCCCCTAAATAAATCCGCCGCACAAGTGAGTATTTATCCCGCATCTTGCACAGGCGGCGACTCATTGACCGCTGCACAGGAACTTCCATAGCTTTGATTCTACTATTCTGCTCACATCAATGGGGAGACAGATCCCGGAGTTTTGTGCAAAAAAGCCTGCTGAAAACATTCGTTTTCAGCAGGCTTCTGTTTTTATATCATTTTACGTCAGGATCGCTGTCTTTAGCTATCTCTGCATCGTCCTCATAAGGCGGTTCAACATACTCGTCTGTGTCGTTGTCGTTATCGCTGTCTCCGCTGTCATCTTCTGCAACTATCTGCGGGATATCCTCGTAACGCTCCTCGGTATAGGTGCCGCCGCAGCCGTAATTCTCTGCCGCATACACAAGCGTCATATAGCAGTCCATAAGCTCCTCGTATGTCGCTTCCCGCACAGCATAAAGCTCAGATTCATTAAGGAAAGCCTTGATATCGTCCACAAGCCCTACTCTTCCGACAGAAGAAAGATCGTAGATCTGCTGGATCGTGAGATTTTCGCGCATCTTCTCGAATGCGGAATCAAGAGCCGGGTCTTCTTCGCTGTAAACTATTGGAAGTGCCGCCGAAACAGCCGGACGGTACTGCTGAACGCCGTTTTCGTCTATGATATAGTTAGCCGTGAAAACAACGTCCTCCGCCTTTGCCAGCTCATACCCCTTCTGTTTAAGTTCCGTTATTATCTGCGGAAGCGCCTCTGCCGTCACTGCGCAGTCGTTGTGGAAAAGGAGGATCGATCCCGATACAGCACCGTCCGATATGCGTTTTCTTACAGATACCGCATCGGGATCGTCAAGATCTTTGCTGTCAACGTCCCACTGCACAGGTATGTAACCCATTCCCTCGATCGTCGTTATCGCCTTGTCATCGTAATCCCCGTAAGGTGCGCGGAAAAGTGTCGGCTCCTTGCCGGTAAGCGTTCTGATCTTCTGCGCAGCCGACTTTATATCCGCGATAAGATCGTTAATGTTCATTCCCTTGATATGCACGTTCTTGTCGGTGCAGTTCTGTACCGAATGCCCCGCATTACTCATCTTCCGAACCGCTTCCGGGTGCGCGTCGCAGAACTCCCCTGTCACAAAGAACGTAGCTTTTGCACTTGCGGAAGAAAGCGCATCAAGAATAGTATCGGTATCACTTGCGTCCCATGCGCAGGTGAATGTCAGCGCAACCTTGTTGTCACCGCGTTCTACTCTGTACACCGGCTTTTTCGACTCCTCAGCCGAAGCCGTGACCGAACCGAATACTGCAAATAATATGATAAGTGCTGCCGCAAGGCATACCAGCACTGTTATCGCAACCCTCATTATCTGCTTTTTCGTCATAGTATATACAACCATTTCAACCATGTCCTTTCGCGTTCTTTACTTGATTTTATTCGGTATGTCCCGGTAATATGCAGGTTAGTCCCGCGTTTTGTAATATTACACATTTTATCTGATCCAAAATTGTAAGAAATATTGATTATTATCAAGTTTTTGTAAAATCGTTATATTTTCTATTTACATTGTCCGCCGATTATGTTATTATAATGCAGGGATATTTTATCCCCTGTATATTTGAAACGCTTCTGACCATATATATCCAAACCGGGATCCTCCTCGTGCGCAATAGTGTGCGGGGAGGATTTCCGGTTTTTCTGCTTTAATAAGGCTTTCGCTTTTACCCTTAATATGTTCTGAAATCTCTCCCCCTTAACTGCGAAGCGATTAAAAGTCTTTGGAAAGGGGTTTGGGGGAGAACCTTTCTTCAGAAAGGTTTCCCCCAAGTCTCGAGCGTAAGCGACCCATCTCGAGCGCAAGCGACCATCTCGAGCGCAAGCGACCCATCTGCGCCCGGCGCTGCTTTGTTTCCGTGCTTACAGCACCGGAAACAAAGCAGCAGTCCCGCATAAGCTTACGCTTATGCGGGACTGCCGTTGAGATAGAGATATTTTATGAAAGGTATAGCTTATTTGGAGAGGTAGTCATACGCGAATTTGAGCGCAGCACCTCTTGTGAATACGGCTGTGGGACGGAACTTTCCGTCGGAACCGCTGAAAAGTCCGGAAGCATCGGCAATTGCAATATAACCGATATACTTGCTGGAGGACTTGACATCACTGTACTTTGTTGTGAATATCGACGTCATCTCCGCTATATCTCCGCCGTACTTTCCTGTAACAGCCATCTTCGCCGCAGCCTGTCTGCTGAGGCTTGTCGTATCCTTGTAAATATTGCGGACACTGTAATTATAGAAGCCTATCTGTTCGAGCAGGGCAGCAAAATCGCCCGCTGTAACAGCTTCCTTCTCATTAAGCTTGCCTTCAGCGTCCATAAGGGTGATGCCGTACTTCTTGAGCTTCTCGGCATAAGTCTTGTACTTGCTCGATGCAAGATCGGCGTATTCGCCTGCCGCAGCAGCTTCACTGTATTCGGATCCGTCAAAGCCTGTGCGCTTGCCTGTGAACGCGTCGATGTAAAGCTGGCTGTCAGCAGCGTAAACGAGCGCTGTAACTACCTTCTTCGTCTTTGTGTTGTAAGCGCAGCGGTATCTGAGACCGAGATCGACCTGCTTGAAGAAGCCGGTGTATGCTTCCGCTTCGGAAATGATCTTCTCCGGCTTCGGATAGCTCAGATTCTCAAAGTAGTTGGCGTTGTAGCTGGTAATATAGCCGTTGTTGGAAAGCGTGAGGTTAACATACTCGTTAGCGCACTTGATATCGTATGCATAACGGTTCGCGCTGTAGTTCTTGGAGATTATGCGCGCAGTTCCTATCGGCTTTCCGGTCTGCTGATCGTACTTGTCATAAACCTTGTTGTCGATTGCTTCAAGCTTGCCGAAATCCTTGACGCGCTTGTCGCCGAGTATCTTTGTGAGAGCCGCAGCTGCCTTCTTGTCGGACGCAGCGGACTTCATCGTAGTTCCGTTGTCCGGAGCATAGCAGTAGAAGCTGATAACGTCACCGGTCTCCGCATTGTAGGAGAAGTTTCCGTAAACATCAAACTCGTCCGGATATATCTCGCCGCTGCTGATCGGAACTATCTTGTCCTCTCCGTTAAGATCAACGTACTTTTCCGACTTTCCGGAGAAGTTTACATTTCTTATATAAGCTCCGAGCTTCTCATTATAATTGCAGTACTGATATGAGATCTCTGTCTGATCGGGAATGTAGAATATGCCCTGCTTTTTGAGGTCCTCCATTTCCTTGTCAGCCTTGATAAGCGAATTTTCCTTTTCAAGCTTGTCGATCTCCGCCTGCGTGAATGTTACGGCTTTAGATGCCCCGTTTGCAGCTGCAGGCGCACCCATATCATCCATTTCTTCTTCTGCTTCGATCTCCACGTCCCCAGTTTCCGCTGTGGGATAAGCATCGTAATCATCGTAAGTGGAGAGCTTTCCGGTGAAGGCGTTTATCTGACCGTCCTTGAGCTGGCGGTAGATGAGGTGCGGAGTCTGCTCGTCCTTCTCCCAGTCATAGGAAAGGGTATATACAAGCTCGACCGGGAACAGCTCCTTATATGCTTTCTGCGCGTCAGCTTTTGAGATAGCGTCCTTTGTATCCGAGAACGTCGCGCCATTAATCCAGTTGAAATTGTATCTTATGAGCTTTCCGGTGTTCTTGTCAACAGTAACGGAGCCGGTCTGACCGGTAACATCGACATCATTTGCGGTACGCTTGAAGCTGAGCGTAGCCTCCTTGCCGTAGAGGGAGATGTTGAGCGAATCCTCGTTTATCTTCACTCTGTCGGCAATAGTGGGGTTGATCTCGTTTATGTACTTCTTTGCCGCAGCAAGTATCTTGCTGTCGGAGAGCTTTGCGAAAGAGGGCTTCCACTCTTCCTCGTCGCCGTAGTAATTGCCGACATACACATTCTTGATGACCTTGCCGACGATGCCGACATTGATACGCTCGCCGTGGGTGCTGTCCTTCTTTTCCCAGGTAAAGTTGTAGCGTGTGCCGTTCTGCTCGGTACTTGTGCGGTAGCTGAATTCGGTATAATCTTCGGGGATATCGATCCTCTGCTTTACATAGGTGAGTTCTGTTTTCATTGCCTCGTCCTCCGCCGCATACGCACAGATCGCTGTTGACGGTATCGCGAGTGCTGCCGCAAGGAGTGCGGCGCTTGTCCTTTTAAATTTCATTCCATTATCCTCCGTTCTTCCTCCGGCACAGGTAGGGGCTGTCCCGGAGGAGTCTTTGTTTGCGCATTACGCCTGACTTGTAGGGGGTCATTTGTTTTGTTTTTTGCGCTTCTATTATATAAAACGTTTTTTGAGTGCAAAAGGTGACAGAAATTTTGAAGAAAATTTGGATTTTACCGACTTTTTGTAAAAAATGTCAACATTCGGTTGGATTACACACTCGATTTGTAAATAATCACGATGCTTTTGGATATATAATTACGATATTATCATCATATTTCACATTATTAGATTTTGCAGCGCCCTTTCCGGCTTGCATTTTATTTGACTGTATATAGTAACTTGCTCCGGCTTTAGGTTTTACGCGAACCTTAACGTAGTAGGTATATGATTTGTTCTTATCGTATTTGAGAATGCTGTAAGTGCGGCTGCTGTCAAGCGTTACAACTTTTTTGAAGGTCTTACCGCCGTTCTCGGAGCGATAGACGATATACCTCTCGGCTCCGTCGATCTTGTTCCATTTCAGCTTTATTTTTCCTCCTTCAAGGACTTCGGAACTAATAGTTATCGACGGTTTTACAACCTTATAGTCGATCGTGAAGCTGCCTGTATATGCGCCCTTGCCTTTGTAAACAGCAGATGCGTTTCCTACATTGACTGCATTTTTAAGAGTAACAGTATAGTCTTTGCCTTCTACGAGATCGTAATTAATCTCCTTATCATATATGGTTATCTCCGGCGCAGCTTCATCTCCTGTATAATTGGCTGTTATCGGGTATTTTTCAGCCCAGTGCTTTATATCGTTTATATCTCTTGTAAGAACCGTATTCTTTACATCGTAATCCGGACGGATAACGATGTGTATTCGCCCGGGATCTAAATATGAGTATTTTACACCCGCGCCGCCGTTATTTCCCGATATGGTTTTGACCTTGTCATCTTCACAAGATATAAATAAAACAGTATGATTGGGGTTGTCTAAGGTTTTACCTACATTTGTTATTAGTATATCACCTTGTTTAAGATCACTGACCGATAACATTCCAACATCTTTATAATCTTCAAGGAAATCATATTTTTTGAAATCGATACCTTCTTTCAGATGATAACACATGCCTCTCGGGGCATAATAGTCTCTGTACCGCTTACATGAACATAGCTTCGGAAATACCCAGAATGGTATCTCGGCTTTTTCGGCGCACCATGCTACAAATTCAGAACACCAGTCCTGATACGGATCTCCATTCCATGCCCCGAAGTATGACGAACCGTCTGATGCTTCTTTATAACCAAGCTGCGACTTTGCAACTTCAACCAAGTCTTTACGGTAATCTCCGGTCAGCTTCGGCAAAGGTTTCGGGTCACTGTATTTTGCAGTTTTCGCCGATGCTCCCACACACATAAAGCTTATCGCAGTGATAGCTGCAATAAGCATCGCTGTAACTCTTTGTACAAGTGCTTGCTTCATATTTCGTGAACCTCTTTTCTGTAAAAAACCCCCGGCGAAAGTTTTGCCGGGGGTCATGAATGCATTCGGATTTATGACATCTGCAGGAATCTCTTGTACTCGGAGGGATCCTGGCATCTCGAAAGAGCAAGCTCGTTGGAGATACGTCCGTTGCGGACGAGACGTGCGAGATCCTGGTCGAGGGAGAACATTCCGTCCTTGCGTCCGGTGGCAATAGAGCTCGGGATCTGGAATATCTTGCCTTCACGGATCATTGCGCGTATCGGGTCTGTAGCCGCCATAACTTCAAGTGCCGCTACACGTCCTCTGCCGTCTGTGGTAGCGCAGAGTGTCTGTGATACAACGCCTACCATGGAGTTCGCAAGCTGTGAACGGATCTGACCCTGTGAGTGAGGCGGGTAAACGTCGATGATACGGTCAAGGGTATCCGCAGCACCCGTGGTATGCAGTGTCGAAAGAACGAGATGTCCCGTTTCAGCCGCGGTAACCGCCGCATTGATAGTCTCGAAGTCACGCATTTCTCCGACGAGGATAACGTCCGGATCCTCACGGAGAGCCGCACGGAGCGCGCCTGCGAAGCTGTCAACATCGACGCCGATCTCACGCTGGTTTATCATGGACTGCTTGTGGTTGTGCAGATACTCGATAGGATCCTCGATAGTGATGATGTGGCAGTTCTTCTGGCGGTTGATGTGGTCTATCATAGCCGCAAGAGTTGTGGACTTACCGGAACCTGTAGGTCCTGTTACAAGCACAAGTCCTCTGGGCTTTAAAGCAAAGTCGCCGAGAATATCGGGCAGGTAAAGATCCTTAAGAGTCGGGATATCGTTTCTTAAGAGTCGCATTGCGACAGCATGATAGCCTCTCTGTCTGTAAACGTTGCAGCGGTGTCTGTGTCCGGAGTTTGAAACGTAGGAGAAGTCGGCATCGAGACCCTTCTGAATGGTCTGCTTATGCTTGATTGAAGTGATCTGGTTGATTACGTTTACGATGATCGGCTCGGTGCAGTCCGGATATCCCGATACCTTCTTGATGTTACCGTGCAGACGCACGATAGGCGGAAGTCCCGCTGTGAAGTGAAGGTCGGAAGCGCCCATTGCTCTTGTTTCGTCAAGAATCTGGTTGATGTCAATTGTATTATTGTTGCTCATTTTGTTCTCCAATCCTGAATTATACAGAGTATGTAGCCTTTACAAGCTCATCCATTGTTGTTCTTCCTTCAAGAACCATGTCCGTAACGTTGTCACGAAGCAGTCTTGTGCCGTTCTTGCGCGCCTGGATACCGATCTGCTCGGCAGTGGCGTTTGCTGCGATAAGTTCCTTGATATCGTTGGTGGAAACGATGATCTCATGGATAGCGGTTCTGCCCTTGAATCCTGTGTTGTGGCAGGTACGGCATCCGCCTATATGATGCTGGTAGATCTCTACCGGCTGATCCTTGCCGACAAGCTTCAGGTCAGCAGGGTCTGTAAGCATTACCTTTTCGCGGCAGTCCGGACAGAGCAGCTTTACAAGTCGCTGTGCAATAACTCCGACGAGCGAGGAAGCAACCATGTACGGTGCAACGCCCATATCGACAAGACGCAGGATAGTGGAAGCGGCATCGTTAGTATGCAGCGTCGAGAGCACAAGGTGTCCCGTGATAGCCGCACGGATAGCGATATCGGCGGTCTCACCGTCACGGATCTCTCCGACCATTACTATATCCGGGTCCTGACGGAGTATGGAACGAAGCGCGGCTGCGAATGTCATACCCGCCTTTTCGTTCATCTGACACTGGTTAACGCCGTCGATCTTCTTTTCGACAGGGTCTTCTGCTGTAACTATATTTACGTTCGGCTTTGAAAGCTCACCGAGCGTTGCATACAGGGTGGTGGACTTACCGGAACCTGTAGGTCCGGTAACGAGCATAACGCCGTTAGGACAGCGTATGATCTGCTTGAACATCTCGTAGTTGTAGTCCGTCATACCGAGATCGGTTATCTTTCTTGCCTTTTCGTCACCTGTTGCAAGAAGACGTATAACGCATTTCTCACCGTAAACCGTAGGTATAGTCGAGATACGAAGGTCCTGGTTGACGCCGTCGATAACGGCACTTGAACGTCCGTCAAGCGGGATACGCTTTTCGGCTATGTTCATACCGCCGAGGATCTTGATACGGGTGATGAGGGAGCTGTGGACTGCGGGCTTTACCGCCATTTTCTCCACGCACTCGCCGTCTATACGGTAACGGATCCTTGTCCTGTCCTTGAAAGGCTCGATATGGATATCGGAAGCTCTGTCGCGGTATGCGGACTCTATGATCGTGTTAACAAGCTTAACTACCGGCGCGTTATCTATACGCTCTTCGGAACCGTCGGAAGCCTGATCCTGCATAAGAGCAGCGTTCGCGTCGTATTCCTTTTCGATATCGCCCATAACGTTGGTAACCTGCGCCTGGGAATAAACCCTGCCTATGGCTTCGTTTATGGACGAACGTGTGGCGAGCTGGGCATTGATCTCCATACCCGTCTGGATCTTGAGTTCTTCAAAGATGTAGAAGTTTACAGGGTCATTTGTCGCGACATAAAGTCTTCCGTTGTTGATCTTGTACGCGATAACGCAGTTTTTCTTTGCTACCGCTTCCGGTATCTTCTTTACTGCCTCGGTCTCGATCTTTGTTGTGGTAAGATCGATGAAGGGAACTTTAAGTCTCTGCGAAAGAGCCTGCGCAAGCTGAGTTTCGGAAACGTAACCGAGATCGAGAAGCATATCACCGAGCTTCTTACCCGTTTCTTTCTGCTTTACGAGGGCATCTTCCAGATGCTGCTTGGTGATATATCCGCTTTCAAGCAGTATCTGACCTATGGGTATGTTTTTCATTTGCTGACCTCCGGGTTTATATTTCGTGAGCAGCCTTTTATCCTGCCTGCGCATTGTCGCAGACGCGGGAATGAATAAGGCGCTGCTCACTGAATAATTTTCTTTAAAAGGTTGATATTGTGTGGAATTTGTGATAAAATGGGTATATAATCCATTCTGAAAGGATATGCGTTATGATAAGTATATTTGACGACCGGTTTCCGGTCTGGTACACGATCATCTTTATTGCACTGGCATTCGTGCTCGGCGCCGTTATCGGCAGTTTCTTAAATGTTGTGATAATCCGGGCTCCGCGGCATGAACCTATCTCCGGCGCGCACAACCGAAGCCACTGTATGAGCTGCGGTCATCAGCTGAACGCTCTTGACCTCGTGCCGATCTTCAGCTACATATTCCTCGGCGGAAAGTGTCGGTACTGCCGGGAGAAGATCTCTCCGCGCTACTGGATAGTCGAGCTTGTGACCGCGATCTCATTCACGCTGTCCATTATGACTCTCGGTCTTTCGGTAAGCCTGCTCATGTCGTTTGTGCTGATCGCTGCGCTGGTAGTTGCGAGCGGTACTGACATCGACACAATGGAGATACCTTACGGCTGCAGTCTCACAATAGCGGGACTCGGCGTTATCGCTACCATAATGTCCGTGTTCACAGGCGATATGCCGTGGTACGATCATCTTATCGGAGCAGTCGGAGCCGCTATACCGTTTGCGATACTCGCGATGTTCGGAGCTATGGGCGGCGGCGATCTCCAGATAATGGCTGCGTCCGGACTGCTCCTCGGCTGGAGAAACATAATCCCTGCCGCCGCTATCGGAATAATCCTCGGCGCGATAGGCGGATCCATCGAGCTTCTTACGGTACCTAAGGGTACGAAGAAACGCGCAAAGGAGAAGTCGCTTGAAATTGCCGAGAAGTGGTACGCAGAGCAGAGAGAAAACGGCATCTCGGTACTGCCCGGTAAGACCGA
Source organism: Ruminiclostridium sp. (assembly GCA_017479645.1). Classification (GTDB taxonomy): domain Bacteria; phylum Bacillota; class Clostridia; order Oscillospirales; family Ruminococcaceae; genus Ruminiclostridium_E. The sequence goes on from JAFVBZ010000074.1 coordinate 52,753, forward strand.
AGCCCTCTACGGCAGTATTTTCAAGGGAAAGTCGGATATCGAGAAGGAATGTGTTGATGAGAAGTGCTGGGAAGGAACTCACGATATAGACTCCCTCAACGAAGCGCTCAGCAATGAGCTTTCCGACATATCAAAATTCGCTGTATCTATCGTTATAGAAGAGGAAAAGGTGAAGAAGGTCACCTGCAAACGCCAGGTGGTATTCGGACCCTACCTCTCGATCGGAATAATCGCCGCATATCTTATCGGCGACAAGATCATAGCATGGTATCTGAGCCTTATGTAAGGCTTGCAGTCCCCGGAAGCTGCGGCTTCCGGGTCTTTTTTGTCTAAAACAGTGATAAGCGTACATTGGCTGTGCGCTTATCACTGTTCCCCGCACCGAATGGTGCGGGGATCGTGGTTTACTTGATATCAGAATAGGAATACGTTCTTACGTTATAGATAATTACTAAACAATATCCAGTGTAATCAGTAGGACGGTAGATTTTTGCCTTTTGCGTTGGATCAGGTTGAGCTATAATTTTTTTGCTTCCATCAGAATTAAAGACAGGATTATCATTTATATCTTTTTCTTGAGTCCATTTTACAGCTACATTAATATTTTCTAAAGCAAAAGATACATTTTCAGAACCTGAACGGAAGTTTACATATTGATCAAATGGATTGGTTCCAGTTTTACTCTCGTTTACATATTTATTATAACCCGAAATATCAGATTGTGTGATTTGCTTGCCTGAATCGCCAAAATGGTATGAATCAATGCGAAAATTCAAATAGGCTTTAGCCTTTCCAACATTTATCTCCGGATTGTAAATTCCGGTTGATTCGGATTCTCCATTCATTCTTTTTCCTTTGGTATCACAGGTTATAAAGTAGGAATAAGGTCCAAAGAAATCGTCCGTATAAACAAGATTGTTTCTTACAAGAGCTGTTGCATCCAGTGGCATTTCATCGGAATTAATTGGCATATCGTAAACCTTGTAAGATCCTTTCACCGAATCAAAGTCAAACACCATCATTCTCGGAGAATCAGCAGTTCCTGTGTGTGCATCATACATAGCCTTGTATGCACCGCGTGGAGTGTCGGGATCACTCTTATCTCCAGCGTAATATTTTTCTCCCACAAATATCTTAATATCATTTGCGAAAGCGAGTCTTCTCTCGATGTAGTTTCCGATGCCGTTGTTGATTATGATCGCGTCATTCTGTGCGTTCGTATTGCTCATCATCGCGCGGATAGGCTGAGCGAATGCAACTACGCTTATCATAAGTATAGCGATTATCGCCATTACGACAACGAGTTCAACAAGCGTGAAACCCTTGCGGGCGCGGCGCTTACCGAAAAATTTAAGCAATTTCATTCAGGCGCCTCCTTTCACGATCTTGAAGAGTCGATCGATGCATCTGTGCGCGGATATGCAACCGAGAAGTTGTTGGGGGTCTTGTATCCGGAACAGCCGAACCAGTAGCCGCCGAGACCCTGATAAGTATCATTTGCGTAGTCGGCATCGAAAGAGTTGTTGTTTGCGTAGTTTGTGAGTGTGAACTTTACTATGATGTTGCTTCTCTTTGTATTCGTGATACCGCTTATGATAAGCATAGAAGGTTTATCGGTTTCAGTAATATCATCGAATCTGTTGAATGATACATAAGGGTTATCTCCCTTTCCATCCGCATTAGTGCCTTTATCATCTATGCTTAAGAGGTATCCGCCGGGAATCTTGATATTGACTGTTGCGGTCTCACCGTCTGCAATTGTATCCGTGAAGCTCAGGTTAAGCGTATAAACACCGGGGATCGACGCGTTCTTGTTGGGCGTATAAGTCCATGTCGTGTTGAACGCCGGGGTCTTGCTGTCTGTCGTGTTGGAGCTCATCAGATTCGTTATGTCGCTTTTGCTATTAAGCGGGATCTCGCCGTATCTGATAGCGTTTGAAACCATACCGCTTACCATAAAGTCCGCATCGGCTGTGGGAGACTCGGTGATCGGAACATCATTCCCGGAAGCGTCCTTTACAAGCTGAACAACATTACCGCCGCTGCATTTCTTGCAGGTATAGCTTCCGCTGAACTTGTTGTAGTCAAACGCGGAAGGAGCGCCTGTTTCTCCGCAGGAGAGGCATTCAAATTTGAGGTTTGCGTCATAGATCTTTGTCTGGCATGTGGGGCACTGCAGATAATTTGTATCCGAGCTGCTGTTGAACCAGTAGCTTATCTTGTAGCTTTCCTTTTCTGCGTCGGTTGCGTTCTTATATTCGTTTGTCTCATAGATATATGCCATGTAGTCGAGGTTGTTGGCATGATTCTTGCAGCTCGTGCACTCAATGAAGTTCTTGTAGCCGTCAACTGTGCTGTAACTCATGAAGAAATTAGGACTTGCTGAGTCGAAATTCATGATAAGCCGTTTTGAATCGGCGCCGAAAGTTTTGTTTGTGCTGTCCTGAACTACATTTTCTACCAGATTGTTGAGATCCGTCTCAGCATCTGTTGCTTTTTTGGAGAGTTGGATAGTCTGAGACATTATCATCAGAACCATTCCGGTAAGCGCGGCAAACACAGCGATCGCAATAACGCACTCTATGAGGGTAAAACCTTTTTTACCGTGAAGAGCCTTCATCATTTTTTTCATAATATCGCTTTCCTTTCAATTTCCCTGCCCCCGTTTTCACGGGAGCAGGATAGCCGTTGTAATTTAACCGAGATAGTTCTTGCCTACGCCGCTTGTTACCCAGTAACCGTCAGCAGGAGTCTTGTTACCGCCGCCGGGTGTGTAATTGGACAGGGAGCCTAAAAGCTGGGATATTACGGAAGGTTGAGGTTCGCAGTAAACGAAATACGAAAGATCTGTTTTATAAGACGAAACGATCATTCCGCCGAATACAGGAGCGTTACCGCCGTCTGTATTGGAGTTGGAATATATTCCGTTAGGTGCATAAATATAACCACATAAGGTATTATTTTTCCGTTCTCCGTTAACAGCAACGCCGTTATCCTTGTTGGAAACCAGCATTATTCTGTCTTCATATCCCGTATCCGGTGTGGACGTACCGCTTTTTAGCATAGCTTTTAATGCGGATTCACTCTGGAACTGATTATTGATCTTATCTAACTGCGCCTTGGTACCCACAAGCTCTTTCTGTGAGGTGTAATATACTACGGTATCAACGTTGCTCTTAAGCTTCGTATAATCCACGATCTGGACGCTGTTTCCTGCTTCATCTGTCGATGATTTAACTTCCGGTGAGTACGATACATAATCGCCGCTTGTCTTGTTGTAGTTGCCAAGCTCGAACATTACGTTTCCGGAAGCGGACGTAAATGCAGCGCTGCTTGTGGACTTTAAACCTGAACCGCTGAGCCCGCTGTTGTCAACAAGCTGAACATTGGAATTTCCGTTTTCACTGCCGTAATTGCTTCCTTTCCACGAAAAAGACTTATTGTTCGAACTGTCCGTGAAATTGGAGGCGAGAACAATCGGCATTGTCTTTCCGGATTCTGTTCCGATATTGTAGTTGTAATTTCCGGAAATACCGAAAGAGTTTGCGTCAAGATCAAGCAGATAACCGTCTTCGTTATACTTTATATTTACTGTAACACTGCCGTTTCCGCTTTTATCCAGATATACATAAGCGGCTTCATTTCCCTTTGAATCCGTAAAAGTACCTTCAAATTTACCGGTACCTTTACCCTCGGCATCAACTATCTCAACAAGAGAAGAGCTGTTGATTGTCAGCTTATTATTGAGTGTTTTCTGATCAGCGGTATAAGTATCGAATACAGATGTCTGTCCTTTTGATGATATCGCGGAGTCAAGACTTGTATCGGTAACTTTTTCTTCGTACGTATCGGAACTTGTATTTGCCTGAATGGACGAAACCGGGACTGTGACAGAATCGGGATCCCATGTACCGGTATTCTGCGCACCTTTTTGCTCGTATTCGCCGGTAGGCACTGCTGCCCAGATATCGTTACCCCATTGATCTTTCACGCCGGTGTTTACCCAGTTTGTTTTCGGTACTCCATACTGTGTACCGTTGCACTTAAACGCACCCGATACATTTAAATTTTCTGTATTTTTTAGATCGATATAAGTATTGGACATTTTTCCTACTTTATCAACCTCGTTTTTAACTTCGTCGCTTGCAGTATAGTAGATATTGCCTTGTACATATAAGTTTCCGGTGATGTTTACTGTACCGCCGGAGCAAAGATACAAATCACCCATTACATAAATATCTCCTGCTTTTATGGTGGCTCCATCACCGCCTAAAACAAGGTTTTTATTTACATAAAGGTTATTTCCGTTAAGATCTATGTCCTTTCCGTTTTTACCGACTACAAAATCTCCGCCGACGAACCAGTCATGTCTCGATGTTGCAGTGGGAGCCGGTATATGGGGTATAAACTTATCTATATATACCGAACCTGTGGCTGTGATACCGCCGTAGAAGTCGTTGTTGTTGTCGCTCGGGAATACCGTGTAGTCGTTCTCGAAGTAAGCGTTGTCGCTTATTTCGTGGGACTTGATAGTAACAACACGGGTATGGTCTTTCTGTGTGCTTGTTCCGTCAAGCAGCTGACCTGTTGCTGTAAAGAATGTGCTGAAAGGCGTTGCGTTGCTGCTTCCCGTGCTTGTTCCCGCCTTATTCAGCACCATATCTGTTACGGTTATGGTGTTGTCGCGGTAGTAAGCCGTGGTCTTGATCTCAAAGATATAGATCGTGATCCCGGGGTCTGTCGCATCGGGTTTACTATCCTGATGTGTGATCTCGACCTCAACGGCGTCAAGTACGCCGGGCTCTACCGGGTCTTCCGCAGCAGCGGCAAGTATCGCATTTCCGCTCTTGCCGTAGATGTTGCTGGACGTTCCTGTCAGTGAAGCGCCCTTCGTCTTTTTCAGCTTCTGGACTTCTTTTTTCAGATCGTCAAATTTATTGACATCTGTCAATCCGCTTTTCGCAACATAAGTGTCCTGCGTTATTGCTTCGATCATCATATCGGAAACGGATATCGCGGACAGATACATCTGCGAGAAGTCGTAGTTGCTCACAACGGTCTGGTAGGAACTGCGCGCCGTGAAGTACGCCGTTATAGCCATTGCGATAAGCAGCGACATGATCGCTATTACCGCGAACAGTACCGCTCCACCGCGCCGTTTGAGCCGGTAGAAAAATTTCAGCATGACCTCTCCTCCTTAATAAATGATAGGTCTCTGATCTACAACTACATTCGTACCGTCAGCATCTATTGTCTTGAGGCCTTCCATAGGCTCAACGCAGAGGAATACGATAGTTACGGGAACTGTAACCTCTGTATCGTCCTCAACGATAACTTCCTTGGAGTTGGCTTCGTCGCCTACCTGAAGCTCACCGGCTTCGTTGATGAATACTGCGGTGGAGTCTGCCTCTTCCTGAATGGTTGCTGTCATAGGTATTGTGAGACTGTCGAATGTTATAGATCTTTCGTTTGTGTACATGTCATCGATGAACTTCATATAATCGGAGAACTTGCCCTTGACTTCGTAAGATGCCGATATAGCGGCTACGGTCTGTGATACGTCTGTATCTGTTACGAATCTGCAGATTGCTGCCTTGTAAACCTTCTTCATTGTATCGGTGTACTTGGCAGGAGCTATCTCGTTGCCGTCCTCATCGCTGATAGTAGCTTCTGTTGTCGATGCAACAGAGATCGTGTACTTCTTTCCGCCGTCCTTGAATTCACCTTCTGCAAGGACCTCGGTGCCGTCGGTAGTTTTTGCGGACTGGCTGAATGTCTTAAGATCATATTCCGCCTCGACGGGAACAAGGTACTCAAGGTTAAGATCTCTCGTTGAGATCTCGGTAATGGCAATTGTGTGAGCATCCAGGTTATGAGCAGTCATATATGCCATAGCAAGTTCGGATGCTTCATAGGTTGTGAGGTCGGGGAAGAAACCGCCCTCAAGTTTTACCGCTTCATTTTTGCTGTTGGTGATATCCCCGTCTATCGTATCGAGACGAGCAAGACGCTCATCAAGCGCAAGCTTTTCTTCGATGTTTGCTTCGAGCATCTTTGTTGCTTTGCCTATTTCATTAAAGCTGGGAACTACAAGGAGGAATGTTCCTCCGACAAGTATAAGACCGAGCAGTATTACCGCAACTACGATCTTTTCGACCTTACTTAATCTCATATCCGTTACCTCCTCTGATTCTCATACTGAGAGCAAACGAATATCTGTAGTCGCCTGCTTTTTCCTCAACCTTGAGACCCGCGTTATCCTCGGATTCCTTGATCTCTTCTCCGGTAAATCCGTTATAGCTGATCGCATCGAAGTAATCCTGGTCTATGAGAGCTCTTACATATTTTGTAGGAGTTTCTATATCGTAGCAGCGTACGGTTATTGCAACATCATATCCGGATATACTGATATCCTGCATGAGGTTAGCGTTGGGCTCAACCGATTCAAGTGCTTCGACAAGCTTTGCCCTCACCTCGGAGTTTCCTTCCGGCAGGAAGTCGGAAAGTCTGTCAGCTTCGGCAATATTGAGAGCGTAGTCGTTGATGTTGGAGAGGATCTGTTCTTTTTCCGCGAGGAGAGCAAGCTTTGCATCGGTCTCTTCGTTGTGTACTTCGTTGTAAACCGCGTCAGCCTGTGCCTTGATACCGTTTGCGATACCGTCGCATACAAGCTTTGCGCCGACAACAACACCTACCGAGAGAATGCAGGCAACGCCCATACCAACCATGAATGTGCTTGCTGTCTTCTTTTCCTTAACTGCGGAAGCGTCGAGGAGGTTAACGTGGTCAAAGTCTTTTCTTACCTTGAAGAACGCACCGATTGAGTTTGCGTACTCTGCGAAATCGAAGTCACAGAATGTTACGATGTTATTGGGGATATTGAGTATGTGCGAGGGAACGTTGAACGACGAAACTGCGTTGGAAAGGGAGATGAAATCTCTTACCTGACCGTAGAACATTATCTCCTTCAGCGGCTTGGAATCTTTACGCTGGCCGGTGAACTGCAGGGTACGGAAGATGTTGTCGTAAACGGCCTGGTTTACATAGTCCTCGTCGTTATTGTAATCGTACGGATCGACTCTGACGTATCTCGAGAGGGAGAGCTGGTTGTCTTCATACAGATTGATGTTGATGAAGTCGTTGTCGATCTGAACGAGCATCAGGGGCATTGAAGCTTCGAGCTTCGGGGTGTTCAGTATAAGACGTGTGATACAGTTGTTCGACACGTTTATCTGCTGGAGCTTGATACCGAGCTGGGTGAACAGTCTTATGTAACCGTCAACCATTCTCTGGGGAACAGCGGTTGCAAGGATCTTGAGCACGGGCTGCTCATTTTCGTCCTTGTCTTCGCCTATGATAGAGTATGAAATGTTGTACTCTTTTGTGATACCCATTGTTGTGAGTATCATGGACTCGATAGCTGCCGAGTTGGAGATCTTCTTCGGCTTCGGTACCGTAAGATCCTTATAGAGTATCGAACCGGAGTTGATGCAGACGATAGCGTCCTTTTCCTTGATATTTCTTGTTGCGATGATATCTGTGATCTCACCCGCTACCATGGGGATATCGGTTACATAACCGTTGCTGATGCTTCCAGCGGTGAGGTCACGGGTCTCTACTTCGAGAACACGGATCTTGTTGCCGTTCAATGCGCCTCGTACAAGCCTTATCTGCTTGTCGGTAATATCAATTGATAACATATAGCACCTCTTGTTTATTTAGTTTATCGCCGAGCGCTTTTTCCGCGCCCGGATATTTACTTCGTATCAGTTTCCGACGTTTGCCATACCGCCGTAGAGGATCGGGAAAATACCTGCAAGTATCATACCTATCATGATACCGAGGAAGATGATCATAAGCGGTTCCATAAGTCCGACGAGCTTTGCGATAGCTGTCGCGGATTCGTCTTCGTAGTAATCGGCGGACTTGTTAAGGATATCGTCCAGTGCACCGGATTCCTCACCGACCATTATAATGGAGGTAAAGACGCCGGGGAACACGCCTATCTTTGTTATTGCGGTGGATAGAGCCTCACCGTGTTTTACGTCTTCTACGACGCTTTGATGGAAGAGATTTGCTATGTACTGGTTGTTAATCGTATCGGCGGACTTTTCTATGCAGTCTACCATCTGAAGTCCGGAATCGTAAAGGTTTGCCATAGTTCTTGCGAAGCGTCCCGTATAGATGACGGTAAGAAGGGGACCTACCTTTGGCATTTTTACCTTGAGTTCATCGAATTTCAGCGAGAATGAAGGTACTTTTCTGAGATAGTGGACA
>JAFVBZ010000075.1 GCA_017479645.1 Ruminiclostridium sp.
ATACCGCGAAAACGGCGAAAGAGACCGGAAAAGTCGTATTTCTCGACGCCGATTTTGAGGTATGCTACGGACGCATAAAGAATGACAGCAACCGGCCGCTTGCATACAACAACCCGAAAGAAAAGGTGAAGGAGCTGTACGACACGCGTAAACCGATATACGCCGAGCGTGCGGATATAGTCATAAAGGCGGACGGCACTCCCGCGCAGATAATTGAGAAGATAAGGAAAGCACTATGATAATTTGCAATGCAAGGATCTTTACCGCGTCCGACGAGAACGGCATTATAGAATGCGGTTTTATTGAGACTTCCGGCGGTGTTATTACAGCTGTCGGAAGCATGGACGAGTTCTCCGGCTCCCTCGATTCCGGAGATGTGATAGACGCTTCCGGGCTCACTGTTTACCCCGCATTCGTAGATGCGCACTGCCATATCGGTATATGCGAGAACGGGCTTGGATTCGAGGGCGACGACGTAAACGAGACCACCGACCCGTCAACTCCCCACCTCCGCGCGATTGACGCGATAAATGCAGCCGATCTCTGCTTCACAGAAGCCGCAAGAGCCGGCATCGGCACAGTAGTCACCGGCGTCGGGAGCGCCAACCCCATAGGCGGAAGCTTTATTGCGCTCAAGACCTACGGCAGCTCACGCATAGACAAGCTGATAGTTAAAGACCCGGTATCTATCAAGTTTGCACTGGGCGAGAATCCGAAGCACGTTTACAATGACAGGGACGAAACTCCGGTAACGAGAATGGCTACCGCGGCAATAATACGGGAACAGCTCTGGAAAGCCCGCCGCTATATGGAGGACATGGAGGAATACGAGCGCACGAAAGGCACTGACGACGAGTCCTCCCGCCCCGATCTTGATATGAAATGCGAGGCGCTGATACCGCTGCTTAAACGCAGGATAAAGGCGCATTTCCACTGCCACCGTCAGGACGATATATTCACGGCGATACGCATAGCAAAGGAATTCGCCATTGACTATGTGCTTATCCACGCAACGGACGGGCATCTTATAGCGGACGAACTTGCAGACGAACGCACACAGTGCATTATCGGTCCGCTTTTTGCGGACAGGTGCAAGCCGGAGCTTGTGAACCAGAGCATAGCGAATGCGGCAAAGCTTCACAAAAAGGGCGTTGAGATCGCAATATGCACCGATCACCCGGAAACGCCGATACAGTATCTGCCGGTAACAGCGGGAATAGCCGTACGCGGCGGACTGAGCCGTGAGGAAGCGATACGCGCGATAACGATAAATCCGGCACGCTTCTGCGACATAGATGACCGCGTCGGAAGTATAGAGCCCGGCAAGGACGCAGATATCACTGCATTCCGCGGTGAGATATTTGACATTACGGAGAAACCGGAATTTGTTATACTCGGCGGAAAGTTCGTGGACTGACTTATTTATCAAAAATATCCGAATCTATCATTTGTTTTTCACAATCAGAGAATAAACTGATAATACAGAATGAAGGCATTCTATAAGGTGAGATCAGATGAAGAAATTATTGATTGTATCTGCGCTGTGTTCGCTGCTTACATTTTCGGGCTGCGGTATAGCGCCGATTGCTGAGGTATATACTGTTCCTGTTGACCCGTATCACCCGGTGAACGAGGAAGATGTGCGGGTCGGCGAATGCACGATCAGCATAGGCGACGAAGTCAGCATAAACGGTCAGGGCGCATGGTTCGGCAAAGACGATGATATATTGATATCAAAGGGCGGGACATATACGATCTCGGGGAACTACACAGGCGGCTGCATAACGGTTGACACGGACGACATAGTGAAGCTTGTTTTCTCGAACGCGGCGATCAGCAATGACAGCGGCTACGCAGTAGTTTCCAACGCGGATAAGCTCATACTGTGTTCTGACGGCGAGAGCAGTATTGCCGGCAGCGGCGGCGATTACGGCAACGCGGTATTCTCCTACGGCTCGGTCATCATATCCGGAGCCGGCAGTCTCAATATAGACGGCGGCATTTTCTCTTGCGGCGGCATACGTTTCGGCAGAAACGTGAGCACACTCTGTGAGATCCTCGAACTCGACAGCGGCGAGATGATCCCCGGCACGCTGACGATCAATTGAGAGAGGTTTTGAGAGAGTTTGGAGATAGTTTTAGAGATTTTAGAGATTTTAAGAAGGGGCGCTGCCCCTGTGACCCCGCCAACCCCCTTTAAAAAAGGGTGCTGGACACCCTAAACCAATTCGTAGCGACATTCTTCTATTGACGGGGACGCCTCCTCGGTTAGTTATTCTCTTCAAAATACAAAAACAGCTTGCAGAAAATTCCTCTGTAAGCTGTTTTCTTTGTTATTATCTGGACAGATCCTTCGCCGACCCCACTGCATTTCAGCCCGCGCTCGCCCATAGCTGTACGCTCTGAAATACTGCATTTGTTTAGGGGGTCAAGCCACCTTTTCCAAAGGGGGCTTGCGGGGTCCGGGGCGGCGCCCCGTCTCAAAGTCTCTCTCAAAGTCTCTTTCAAAGTCTCTCACAAAGTCTCAAACCTCTCTCCCGGCTCATCTCACTGCCAGCCGGTTTCGGTAGCGTAGCTATAGACGATGCCGTCGGAAGTGGGAGTTATGCCTTTGGCGACAAAAAGCTCGGAAGTGGTGACGAACTCGAAGCCGTTCTCAAGCATCACGGGGATCGACTGACGCACAGCCTCCACAGTCTTTTCGTTGCCTGCCGCGTCGTGCATCAGGATAATGCAGCCCTCCGGGCATTTCTCCGTAAGAAAACGCACACGCTTCTCCACGCTCACCTTGTCGTCCCAGTCGTTGCAGCCTATACCGCTTATAAACGGCAGATCAATGCACTCGAACATCGTCTCGTTCACCGCGATATACGGCGGGCGGAAGAACTTCGGATATTCGCCCACATTGTCGTATATAAGCTGCGCCGTGCGCTCCATCTCGTCCTTTATGTCCTCTGCCGACATCTCATTCATATAGCTGTGCGTGAAGCTGTGGCTGTTTATCTCACAGCCGAGCGAATGCGCTCTCTGCATGGCTTCCGCGCTTTCTTCGTCTATGTTCTGCCCTATGACAAAGAACGATGCCTTTATCCCGTACTCCTCAAGTATGTCAAGTATCTCGTTAGTGACTCCGGTGTTGGGACCGTCATCAAAAGTAAGAGCAATGACCTTTTTGCCTGCAAGCTCCTCCGCTGTTCTCACGGGATTTTCCCCCTTTGCATATTTCGTTGAAGCTTCGGTTTCCGGCGCTTCTGTGGATTCTGGTGTGGTGGTTGTTACTGTCGTGATCGTGGTATCCGCAGATGTTTCGGCAGTCGGCGCCGAGGTCTGTGGGTTATTACCGCCGGATGTACAGCCCGACAGCATGAGTGCCGCAGCTGCTAACGCTGCCGCGGCTTTTCTGAATGATATCAGCATTTATTCCGTACCGTACTTGTTGAATTCGTTGACAAGCCTTTCTTTGAGTGATGAGTAGTATAACGGGAAAAGCGCGTCCGCACAGCCCAGCAGGAACATATTCCTGTTGTTTATCGCCGCGACATCGTGACCGTAAGTGTATATCCAGCTTCTCAGCCACTCCGTATCATACGGCGGCTCCGGCTTCTTCGTCTTTGCAAGCCACGAAGAAGATTTGAAGCTCTCCACAACTATCCCGTCCGGATTAAGGAACCCGTATTCCTCGAGAATGTCGTAGGTCTGTTTGAGCTGTGTTTCGCGTATGTAGCTTTCGGGAGCGTCCCTCCGGATAAACGGCAGTCTCACCGCAAAGCTGTACCGGATTATCTCCAGCACCTCCCGGAACTTCGGCTCGCCAAGCTCGCCGAGCCTTTCCTCGTCGAGCATAAGCCCCATATTCCGGAAGCACTCGGGATTGGTAATATCCACAAGTCCGACTCTGAACAGATCCTTGACGTTTATGTTGTAAAAATCGTTCTCCGCTATAAGATAGCAGTACTGGAGCGCCGCAAAAAGCGATTCCGCCGCATTGTCGATAATGTCGGCAAACTTAAGCGCTATATCGTCGTCCAACCGGACTCACTTCCTCTCATCAGATTCACGCGCCGATACCGTAAGCAAGCTTCTCATAATCCGGCACAGGCATAGGTCTTGCAAAGAAGAATCCCTGCGCCATATTACAGCCGAGCTTTGTGAGAAGCGTTGCCTGTTCCTTGGTCTCGATACCCTCGCATATAGTGTGTATGCTGAGCGATGCCGCAAGAGAAACAACACAGCCTATGATAAGGCTCGCATTCTCGTGCTCATCTGCGTCCTCTGTGAGAAACGAACGATCGATCTTGAGCACATCTACCGGCAGGTCTTTCAGCATATTCAGCGACGAATACCCGGTTCCGAAGTCGTCTATCGAAACGTGGAATCCGTAGCTCTTGATCTCTTTGAATATCTCGAAGAGCTTTGCCGCATTCTCATACGCGGCGCTCTCGGTTATCTCGATCTCGATGCAGTCCGTCCTGACACCGTATTTGTCGCATATCGACGCAAGATCCGCAACGAAGTGGGGCTTGTTGAGATGCACGCGAGACATATTGACGGAGATGCATTTCGGGGTTAAGCCCATGGAAGCGTATTTCTTCTGGAGCTTGCAGACTTCCTCGAACATATAGTAGTCTATGCGGGTTACGAAGCCATTCTTCTCAAAAACAGGGATAAAGTCGCCGGGCGGTATGAGCTTTCCTTCGTGGAGCCAGCGCACAAGCGCTTCCGCTCCTACCACCTCGTTCTTCGCGTCAAGGGAGAACTTGGGCTGGAGATAAACGATAAACTCGCCGAGAGCGAGGGAATCTTCCATTATATCCTCGATGCGCTTCTCGCGTCTTATCTTTTCGAGCATAGAGTTGTCAAAGAACGCGTAACCGCTCTGCTTGTTATCCTTGAGGGAATCTCTTGCCATATCCGCTCTGTCCGCCGCAACGCGGGATTTGATATGCGGATCGTCAATGATGTATATGCCTATGGAAAGCTCCAGCTTTATCCCGCTTATCTGGTATTCCATATCGGACATGATACGTTTTGCAAGATCAACGAGTTCTTTTTTGTCGGAGAAATCGGCGAATATGTAGAACAGATCTCCGGCGCTTCTCGCAAAGAAATCGGTATTGCCGATGTTGCGCTTTATAACGTCGGACATCTTTCTGATGACATCGTTTCCGCCCTCGTAGCCGAAGAGGTCATTCACCGCCTTGAATCCGTCAACATCGAGGGAGATAAGGGCATGCTTGGTGGCGGTATCCTTCATTGCCACGGCGTAATGCTCACGGAACCTTGCGATAGTATCGTGACCCGTAAGGCTGTCGGTGTACATTACCCGGAGTCCGTCCGTAACTGCACCTTCGATCTCCGCCTTGACACCGGACACCTTTACCGTTGCGAAGATCGCTACGGCGAGCATGATCAGCGCCATAATGATTATCAGCATCATAGTAAAGCTTATCATCGGCGCGAAAGAAGCATAAGCAACGGAGTCGGGAACTATTGCCGCGATCGTCCAGTCGCTTTCCGGCATATTCGAGAAAGCCGCTATGAAATTTCTGCCGGCGATCTGTATATGCTTTACCGTTCCGCCCGCAAAGCTGTTAAGCGTGAAGCTGATATCCTTTGACACTGCCTCATCGCCTATCATTGAGATGAGATTGCTGTTGAGACTTATTCCCGCGGCGTTGCCTTCGGAAGTGTAAACAACATCTCCCTCAGGGTCAAATACAAAGAAACAGGAGTTATCGCCCGAAACGCCGACAAGCTTTACGTCGGAAAAGACGAAAGGAGGCGTATCACCCGTGAGAGTGCCGATTATCGCGCCTCTCTGACCTCTTACCGGCACGGTGTACATATCGGCGGGAGCGTTGTCGAAGTCGCAGTTCACGTTTGCGTAATGAGTTGTCTTTCCCGCAAGTCCTTCTTTGATGAACGCGCGGTGGGAGGTGTTCTCGGATTCTCCGAAGCTGCTTATCGTGATGCCGTCCGGCTGGGTGAATCCGACATGGCGGAAGCCTGATGCCGCGGCTATATCAGCGCATGCTTTCTCTATGCTTTGGCTGTCCGCAAGGTTTGTGCCTGTGAACCTGTTCGAGAATCCTCTGAGGGACTCGATCCTGCCGGTGAAATACGACTGAACGTTTACCGACGTAGCGGCCAGGGAGCTGCTGACGGCGCTTTCAGCCTGTTCCGTGAGCTGAGCGGAAAACGTGGGTATGTATATCGCCATAAGTATCACAATCGAAATAACAACGAAGATAATAAGACAGACGAAGAACAGCTCTGTGTTTTTAAGAGTGTTCCTTATACCTTTTAGCTTCTGTTCCATTACAGCGTCCCTCCTTTCACCGGTTTTGTAATTTTACACAGATTTTACACTTGCAGTAAACCAACGGCACTGCGCGAGATCCGACGCACAGTGCCGTAACGCTTTTAGTGCAGAAGCTCAACTATTTTTTCGGAGAGCTCCTCAAACGGCTGCTTGAACCAGTCACCCTTGACATGCTTTATCATGATCGTATCGTCCTCCGCGATGCCAAGCTTTTCCATATTGATAGAAAAATCGGTGATAAGGAAGAACTTCCAGCTGTAAACGTCGCGCTGGTGAGCTATCATCTCTCTGAGGCGCTCATAGGTGCAGTTCCTGCTCGCGTTGTCTCTGCCGAATACCATTATAGTCATGATTATCTTCGACGGTCTGTCTTCCTCGGGAGTATTTGCAAGGCGTATGCCTATATCGTCCATGAGCTTTGACGTCTTATCGAGCATAGAGCAGGCACCGGTCGTATTTTTGCCCATACCGAGCTTCGGGAACTTGATCTTCTCGATAGGCGTATCAACGATCTTTATTTCCTCACCGTCGTTGAACGAGATTGCGGAGACTCTTATCTCCTTTCCGGTCTTTTTTACCGCCGCAGCAAAATTTCTGAGCGCTTTCAGCGCTTCATCGCCGTGACCCGGCTCTACGAGTGCGTAGTCAAACGAGAAAAGCAGCTGTTTCAGATTATCTTTCATATTAATTTCCTCCGGTTTTTTGTCTGTAAACAGAAAAGTTAGTCCAACTGCTTTTATTATACCACTTGTTTTTAAAAAAATCAATAGTTTTCCAATAAAATAAGCGGCATTTTTTGTAATAATAACGAAAATATATATACCGCAAGTAAAAAAGTCCCCGCGTGGGTCACACGCGGGGCGAAAAAATAAAGGAGATAAGTTATGAAAAAAATGAAACGATGCAATTAAGAAAAACAGAAGTAAAACAACTTCATTCAACAATCATATTATACCACTGAAGAGCATTCTTTGCAATAGTAAATATGTATAAACTTTCGCCGCGTTTTTTGTTGATATCAGCACAGTCCGCGGCGGTTTGCGGTTACATTTTTGTGCATTATCCCTCATACTCGCTGAACTTCGGAGCATTTGCGATAACATCTGCCTCAAGGTTGGAGGGAAGCTGCTCGTAGCGTGCAAATTCCATAGTGAACCAGCCCATGCCCTTTGTCATCTGACGGATAACTGTCGCAAGATCGCCCGTTTCAGCCATAGGAAGCTCCGCATCTACCTCGGTCATTCCCTCGCCTACGGGGTTCATGCCGAGAACAGCGCCTCTGCGCTTGTTTACGATACCCATGATATCACCGGTGTTCTCGTCCGGGACTGTGAACTTCATAAGCTCGATCGGTTCAAGAAGGCAGGGAGAAGCCTGTGTCAGACCGTTCTTGTACGCGATGTGAGCTGCCATCTTGAACGCCTGCTCGGAGCTGTCAACAGGGTGATAGGATCCGTCGAACAGTGTAGCTTTCAGACGTACAACGGGATATCCTGCGAGAACGCCGTGAACGATGCTCTCCTGGAGACCCTTTTCAACAGCAGGGAAGAAGTTCTTCGGAACGCTTCCGCCGAATACGCGCTCTTCAAAGATGAGCTGATCTTCGTCGTGGGGCTCGAATTCGATCTTAACATGACCATACTGACCGTGACCGCCGGACTGCTTCTTGTGCTTTCCTTCAACGGAGACTTTCTTACGGATAGCCTCTCTGTATGCGATGATCGGATCGCTGAGGACAACGTCAACGCCGAACTTGTTCTTGAGCTTCTGTACAGCGGAATCTATATGCTGTTCGCCGAGGCCGCCGAGGATACGCTGATGCGTCTCGTGGTTGTGGATATAGCTTAATGTTCTGTCTTCTTCGAGAAGTCTGCGGATAGCATTGCTTATCTTGCCTTCGTCGTTCTTGTCCTTTGCGGAGACTGCCTTGAAGTAGCAGGGAACAGGGAACTCGATCGGCGCAAGGGAGATAACGTTCGACGAATCGCAGAGAGTATCGCTCGTGTTGGCATTGAGCTTTGTGAGGGCAACGATATCGCCGGCATAAGCCTCGATCATCTCTTCCTGCTTCTTTCCGCGGAGAGCAAGCATCTTTCCGAACTTCTCGGGATCGCCTGTTGTCGCATTGACCATATCGACCTTTGCGGTAAGAACACCGGCTACGATCTTCACGAAGCTGAGCTTGCCCACGAACGGATCGGCGAGGGTCTTGAACACGAATGCGGCAAGAGGCATCTCCTCGTTGTAGTCGATGATCTCGTCCTTTCTCTCGTCGGGCGACGGGAGCATATATATCATAGTGTCGAGCACCTTGTCGATGCTCTCAAGCTTTTCGGCGGAGCAGCATACGACAGGCGTGATGTTGCCCTGGTCAACGCCGTCATGGAGGCCCTTGGTGATCTCGGCTTCGGTGAAGTCCTCGCCCTCGTTCTCAAAGAATCTCATCATAAGCTCTTCGTCCGTCTCGGCGATAGCTTCCGCCATAGCGGCGCGCAGACCCTTGATACGGTTCTCGGAAGCGGGCATTTCAACTTCCTCGGGCTTGCCGTTGGTATATTTGTACGCCTTCATCTCGAAGAGGTTGATATAGCTCTCTACCTTGCCGGGCTTGTCGAAAGGAACGATAACCGGGCATACGGAGGAACCGAAGTTTGCCTTGAGGTCTTCGAGGACGCGGTAGAAGCTGGAGTTATCCTCATCGAGCTTTGTAACTACGAACATGGTAGCCTTGCCGTGCTTCTTTGCTTCTCTGTAAGCCTTAATAGTGCCTACCTGTACGCCGTCTTTTGCGGGAACTGTGATAACGACAGTCTCGGCTGCTCTTATACCCTCATACATACCGCCGATGAAGTCGAACTGACCGGGAGTATCGACGATATTTATCTTAACGTCCTTCCACTCTGCATAAGCGAGGGAAGTGTTCAGCGAAACCTTTCTCTTTATCTCATCGGGGTCATAGTCGCTCACGGTATTTCCGTCAGCTATCTTTCCCTGTCTGTCGATGCCGCCGCTTACATAAAGCAGTGCCTCGGTAAGGGAAGTCTTGCCGCTTGCGCCGTGACCAGCAAGTGCGATATTACGGATATTCTTGCATTTATAGGTTTTCATTATGTAACCCCCTGAAAATTAATGAATAGTGAATAGCGAATAATGAACAATTGAGGTGCGCCCCCGGCGCGTATCGGAAACAGATATCACATTTTCATAATTCAAGCTACCGAGATTTATTATACACTATTTTTTCAAAAAAATCTATAGTTTTTTTGTGAATAAACGAGTATTGACGTAGAAATACAAAGTCAAATTTTGTGCAGTTTTACCAATTTCCGGCTTCATTATGCGTTTTCAGGCGCAAAAACAGACAAACAAAAGGTGCGCAGCAAGAAGCTGCGCACCGAAAAATGCCGTTGATATTCTCAGAAGTTACCACACAACAAGAAATATCGTAAGAGCGAAGTCTCAAGCAAGCAAGCTGCTAACGGCATTTTTACCATTTACCCGCTTGATTGCTTGAGGACACAAAATAAATTTAACGAAAAGGTGTCCGGAAATATGAATGAAAAACCAAACAGAAAAAAGCCCTTAACGATATATTATTCTCTTGTTGTGTGGTATCGTCATTATACCACAGAAAACGACGGATTTCAAGCCGTTTTTTCAAAAAAAGTACGACAAAGTTCGACAAAAGACGGTTTTATCCTGCTATTTTCATAAAATGATTGACTATTTCCATAAATAATGGTATAATATATTGATTATTCATAATCAGAATACGGAGGTACAAAACAATGACAGTAACAAAGGACACCCTTATAGGCGAGATCTTACAGGAAAACGCGGAAGCAGCAGCACCCTACTTCTTCGAGATAGGTATGCACTGCCTCGGCTGCCCGGCTTCTATCGGCGAGACTATCGAGGAAGCCTGCCTCGTGCATGACGCAGACCCCGATGCTCTCATCGAGAAGCTCAACGCTGCACTCGCATAAGTGATAAAGCTTGACGAAAGGCTTGCCGCAGCCGCATCATTCGTGCGGCTCGACAGGCGCATCTGCGACGTAGGCACCGATCATGCGCTGCTGCCATGCTATCTTTGCGAGCAGGGCGCAATGGACGTTATCGCCTCGGACGTGAACGAGAACCCGCTTGAAGCCGCCCGCGCGAATATCGAAAAGTACGGTTTCGCGGACAGGATACGGCTCATACGCTCGGACGGGCTTGCGGAGATACCGCCATGCGATGATGTGATAATCGCCGGCATGGGCGGGGAGCTTATCGCACGGATAATCGGCGGCTGCACGTTCGTAACGCCGGACACCCGCTTTATCCTCCAGCCCATGACGAGAGCGGAGCATCTGCGCCGCTTTCTGTACTCGGCGGGCTTTGAGATAGCCGAGGAAAAAGGCGCATTCAGCGCCGGCAAGGCTTACACGGTGATACTCGCGGCATACACCGGCGAAAAACGCGCCATAACCGATGATTTCGCGTATTTCGGCAAGTGCGGCGACCCGCGGTACATAAACAAGGTAAACGGACAGCTCGGAAAGCTCGGCAGGAGTGACCCCTCTCTGCTGAAGCTGATAAGAAAGGAACAGACATGACAGTAGGAGAAGTTTACGACTACATAAACACTTACGCCCCGTTCAGACTCCAGGACGATTTCGACAATTCCGGACTGCTCGTCGGCAGCCGTGACACCGAGGTGTATCGTCTTGCGGTATGTCTCGACATAACCAACGATATCGTTGAGGAATGCGAACGCGTGGGAGCGCAGCTCATAGTCTCGCACCACCCGGTGATCTTCCACAAGCTCGCACGCATTGATGAGCACAGCCCGGTTTACAAGCTGATAAAATCCGACATTGCCGCTATCTGCGCGCATACCAACCTTGATATGGTGCGCGGCGGCATAAGCGATCTTATGTATGATATGATAGGCTTCGGCGACCCGAAGAATGCTCCGGTGCTCCACCTTATCCACCCGGACAAGAACATCGGCTACGGCAGGATAGCTTATCTTGATTTTGAGATAAGCGCGGACGGGCTCGCGGAGAAGGCGAAGGCTGCATTCGGCTGCCAGAGCATAAAGTACAGCGACGGCGGACGCAGCATAAAGAGCGTTGCGTTAAGCTCCGGCGCCGGGAATGACGAGGTGTATAACTGCATCAAGATGGGCATTGACGCGATAATCACCGGTGATGTGAAGCACCACGCGTTCATAGATGCACGCAATGCGGGAGTTACTGTCATCGACGCGGGTCACTACGCTACCGAGAATATCATAGTGGGCGAACTTATAAGAAAGCTCTCCGCCCATTTCCCGGACGCAGATATTTTCGAGCCCGCCGCAAACGCAGAGCTTTGCAGATATATTTGAGATTTTTGGGAGACCGGGCGCTGCCCGGACCCGCCAACCCCCTTTAAAAAGGGGGTTGGACACCCTAAACTTAATGACCGTAAAACGGAACTTTAAAAGTCTGTGGACAGAACGGACAGGAAGATATAAAAGGCGGTGAGATTTTGCCACTTGACGGAGCGTTCCTGCGCTGTGCGGTGCGGGAGATGCTTGATAAGAAGCTCATAGGCGCAAGGGTTGACAAGATACATCAGCCTTCACGCGATGAGATAATAATAACGGTGCGCACATTCGGCGGCGCGGAAAAGATACTGCTCTCCGCGGAAAGCTCGTCGGCAAGAGTATGTCTCACACAGACAGCTCCCGAAAATCCGCAGCAGCCGCCTATGTTCTGTATGCTTATGCGAAAGGCTCTTGGCGGCGGGAGACTGACAGGTATTTCACAGGACGGTCTTGAACGCATAATCAACTTTGATTTTGAATGTACCAACGAGATCGGCGATATCTGCGAGAACCGCGTAGCCGCCGAGATAATGGGAAAGTACAGCAATATAATACTGCTCACCAAAAAGGAAGGCGTGTGGCGCGTAATCGACAGCATAAAGCGCGTGACGGACGATATCTCGTCCGTGCGCAGGATCCTGCCGAATATAATCTACGAGCTGCCGCCGAGAGAAGAACGGCTCTGCCTTGCAGACGAGAATTTCGACTGCGGGAAGATAGGCGAATATCTCGCGCCTTTCGGAGAACAGCGCATAGCAAAAGCGCTGATGTCCGTCTTTGAGGGCATCTCCCCGATATTCGCACGGGAATGTGCTTACCGCGCGGCAAGGGATACCGAAGCAAGAGTGAGTGACCTGAACGAAGACAGGCTTGAAAAGCTTGCGTTCTTCTTAAAGAAGAGCGCCGGGTATATCAAGGATTACAACGGCTGCACTATGGTCTGCGAAAAAAGCGGGAAGCCGAAAGATTTCTGCTTCGTGCCGGTGGAACAGTACGGTGCGGAGATGACGGAGACGCATTTCGACAGCCCTTCGGAGCTTATAGACCGATTCTTCGGCGAACGTGCCACGGCAGACCGCGTGAAGCAGCGCTCCGGTGACCTGCTGAAAACCATAATGACGATCTACGAGAGGATCTCCCGCAAGATCGAGGTGCAGAAGCAGGAACTGCGGGACTGCGCGGACAAGGAAAGATACCGCCTTATGGGAGATATCCTGAGCGCAAACCTGTGGCGTGCCGAAAAGGGAATGTCCGAGCTTACCGCCGAGGATTACGTCAACGGCGGCGAGATCACGATAAAGCTGGACGTAAGGCTTACGCCGCCGCAGAACGCCCAGAAATTCTACTCGGAGTACAAGAAGCTGGACACGGCAGAGAAGATGCTCACAAAGTTCATCTCGCAGAACGAGAAGGAGCTTGAATATATCGACAGCGTTTTCGACGCGGCTTCACGGGTCGGCAGCGGTGCCGGCAGCGAGGCGGCGATATTCGAGATAAAGCAGGAGCTTATGAGTTCGGGCTATATCCGCTCGGCAAAGACCGAACGGAGTGCAAAAGCCCCGAAAACCGCGCCCCCGCTGAAATTCCGGTCTTCCGACGGCTTCGAGATACTTGTGGGACGCAACAACCTCCAGAATGACAAGCTTACGCTCAAAACCGCACTTCCGAACGATATGTGGCTTCATACGCAGAATATCCCAGGCTCCCACGTTATTATCCGTGCGGACGGACAGGACATTCCCGACAGTACCATAGTCGAAGCGGCACAGCTTGCGGCGACATGCTCGAAAGGGCGGAGCGGCACGAAGATACCGGTGGACTACACCCTCGCAAGGTATGTGAAGAAGCCGAACGGCGCAAAGCCGGGAATGGTGATCTTCGTCAACAACAAGACGATACTTGTTGACCCGGATGAAGCTCTTTACGAAAGGCTGGCGGTGAAATGACGGCAAGGATTTGTCCGAAGTGCGGCTGCGTTTATGAGAACGGACGCAGCGAGTGTACCGACTGTGGCGAATTTACGCGGAAAGCTACCGGCGAGGAAATTGCCGATTTCAAGAAGAACCGCTTGAAAAGTATGAGAATGGTATCCGGGACGCGCCCGAAAAATTGGCAGTATGCAGCGTCGGCTGCTCTTGCGGTTTATTCTGTTCTGATAATCGTACTTTTTTCGGCGGCGGGATTCGGTTTTCCGTGGATAACGATAATCAACTTTCTCTACGCTGTCGGGCTGCTTATACCGGTATTTGACTTTATCACATGGATCTACAATATAATAGTCCGCGGCAACAATGTTTTTCAGCTGACTTATCATTACACAAGACTTAAACTCGGTCTGATTTTTGTTATTTCACTCAATCTGCTCTCACTTGTGATCTGGCTGTTTAAGACAGACGGCTTGTTAATAAAATTATTTTCTTTGTAAATTACATTCGCTTTCGCTTTCTTTCGCGATCGAAAGGAAGCAGGGTTAAGAGCTCGAGAAAGGGGCGGCGCCCCGTTCTCGTCCGCGTAAGCGGGGTAACAGAAAGCGAAAGAAAGGATACAGCAAAATGAAGAAAGAACTCGCAAAAACCTACTCCCCGAAGGACTTCGAGGAGCGCATCTACAAGAACTGGGAAGAGAAGGGCTACTTCCACGCGGAGCGTGATCCCGAAAAGAAGCCCTACACTATCGTTATCCCGCCTCCGAACGTTACCGGACAGCTCCACATGGGTCACGCCCTTGACGAAACACTGCAGGACATACTGATCCGCACGAAGCGCATGCAGGGCTATTCGGCGCTGTGGCTCCCCGGAACAGACCATGCTTCCATTGCTACCGAGGCAAAGGTCGTGGCGAAGATGAAATCCGAGGGTCTCACAAAGGACGACGTGGGACGCGACGGATTCCTCGAACGTGCGTGGGACTGGACACACGAGTACGGCGGAAAGATACAGAACCAGCTCAAGAAGCTCGGCTCGTCCTGCGACTGGGAGCGCGAACGCTTCACGCTTGACGAGGGCTGTTCTAAAGCGGTTCAGAAGGTATTCATCGACTACTACAAGAAGGGGCTCATCTATCACGGCGAGCGTATCATCAACTGGTGTCCGAACTGCAAGACCTCTATCTCGGATATCGAGTGCGAGTACGAGGAACAGGAAGGTCACTTCTGGCACATAAACTACCCGCTTACCGACGGAAGCGGATTCGTTCAGATCGCAACCACCCGTCCCGAAACACTTCTCGGTGATACCGCAGTCGCCGTTCACCCGGACGATGAGCGTTACAAAAACATCGTCGGCAAGACCGTAAAGCTCCCGCTCACCGACAGAGAGATACCTGTCATTGCTGACGAGTACGTTGAAATGGATTTCGGTACCGGTGTTGTAAAGATCACGCCTGCCCACGATCCCAACGACTATGAGGTAGGTCTGCGCCACAGTCTCCCGATCATCAACATAATGAACGATGATGCGACAATAAACAAGGAGTACGGCGGAAAGTACGCCGGAATGGACAGATACGAGGCGAGAAAGGCTATGGTAGCCGATCTTGAAGCACAGGGACTTCTCGTTAAGGTTGAGAAGCACGTTCACAACGTAGGTACCTGCCAGCGCTGCCACACCGTAGTTGAGCCGCGCTGCTCGAAGCAGTGGTTCGTAAAAATGGCTCCGCTCGCAAAGCCCGCTATCGACGTCGTAAAGAGCGGTGAGCTCAAATACGTTCCGAAGCACTTTGAAAACAGCTACCTGCGCTGGATGGAGAATATCCGCGACTGGTGCATCTCCCGCCAGCTCTGGTGGGGTCACCGCATACCCGCTTACTACTGCACGAATGAGGACTGCAAACACGAAGTTATCAGCGAAACGCCCGTAAGCGTATGCCCGAAGTGCGGCAAGCCCATGAAGCAGGACGAGGACACTCTTGACACATGGTTCAGCTCGGCACTCTGGCCGTTCTCAACACTCGGCTGGCCTAACGAGACCGAGGATTTCAAGTATTTCTACCCCACAAACACGCTCGTTACCGGTTATGATATAATCTCGTTCTGGGTATCGAGAATGATATTCTCCGCGCTGGAGCACACCGGTCAGAAGCCCTTCGAGCACGTTCTTATCCACGGACTTGTGCGCGACGAGCTTGGACGGAAGATGTCGAAGTCTCTGGGCAACGGCGTTGACCCGCTGGAGATAATAGACCAGTACGGCGCGGACGCGCTGAGATTTGCGCTTGTAACGGGCAACAGCCCCGGAAACGATATGCGCTGGACAGTTGCAAAGGTAACTTCGGCGCGCAACTTCGCAAACAAGCTGTGGAACGCTTCCCGCTACATTCTGATGAATCTTCCCGAGGACATGGAGAAGGCGGAGCTGCCCGCAGAGCTTCCTATCGAGGATAAGTGGGTACTTTCCCGCTGCAACAGGCTGGTAAAGGAAGTTACGGACAACATCGAAAGCTTTGAGCTTGGTATCGCACTCGGAAAGCTCTACGACTTTATCTGGGACACCTACTGCGACTGGTATATCGAGCTGACAAAGCCGCGTATCGCACAGGGCGGCGAGACTGCAAGAGCCGCACAGAATGTGCTTGTTTACGTTATGCGCGATATACTGAAGCTTCTGCACCCGTTCATGCCGTTCATAACCGAGGAGATCTGGCAGTCCATGCCGGTTGCCGGTGAAGCGGAAAGCATCATGGCAGCGGAGTGGAGCAAGTACGATGAGAAGCTGGATTTCGCAGCAGAAGAAGCTGATTTCACGAAGATAATTGATGCGGTCAAGGCAGTCCGCGCAAAGAGGACTGAGCTCAACGTTCCGCCTTCAAAGAAGGTGACAATGCACATCGAGACAGCCGAAAAGGCGCTGTTTGAGTCGTGTGCGGTATTCTTTGAGAAGCTTGCAGGCGCATCTAACGTTGAGATCACCGAAAAGGCAGCCGACACAACTGACATGGCTGCTGCCGTAACCTCCGCAGCCCGCATCTTCATGCCTCTCGGCGAACTTGTTGACACTGAGAAGGAGCTCGCAAGGCTTGAAAAGGAGAAGAAAGCGGTTGAGAAGGATCTCGCATTCCTGAACGGAAAGCTGAACAACGAGGGATTCCTCGCAAAAGCTCCCGCACAGCAGATAGAGAATGAGCGTGCAAAGCTCGCCAAAGCGCAGGAGAAAATGGCAAAGATCGAAGAGTCCATCGCCGCGCTCAAGAAGCTGTAAGAGAGCCGCTTGCGCTCGAGAAAGTCGCGCACGGCGCTTGAGAGGGTCGCGCACAGCGCTCGAGATTGGGGGAAACCTTTCGTGAACGAAAGGTTCTCCCCCAAACCCCCTTCCAAAGAACTTTAATCGCTTCGCAGTTTATATGATAGTATTCTGCACAGAATAGAAATGCAGTAATACTAAATAAGCATCTTATCCGTAGACAAAATCAAGTAATTTTGTCACGATTCAGATGTGCGCGCAGAGCGCGCTCCTAAATTGTGCATTGTGAATTGTGAATTGTGCATTTGTCTATATTTCGATAGAAATATAGTATAAATCAGAATGAGAAGAATGCTTTAAGAAGATAGTCGAAGCATCGTGCAAAATCAAGCCGTGGAACGCTTTCCGCGGCTATTATTTTTGCGTTCCCGATCACCTCGTCGCCTATGGTCATGGTCACATAGCCAAGCACCTGCCCCTTTTCAACCGGCGCTTCTACCGCGGAAGTCCGGCTGTAGTGATACTTTATCAGCGCTCCGCTGCCCTTTTCGAGGATAAGCTCCTGCACCCCCGCAAATCTTGTGTCACAGCCGTTTTTTATCCCGCGCTCAACCGGCACTTCCACCAGTTCGGACACATCCGGGCGCGGGATCACCCGTTCGTAATTGTCGAATCCGAGATCCAACAGACTTCTGACCGCATCGAACCTGTCGCTGTCGCTTTCGCAGCCGAGCACCACCGCCGTAAGCTCCATATTCCCGCGCTTTGCCGTTCCGCAGAAGCAACAGCCGGCTCCGTCTGTCGTACCGGTTTTAAGCCCGGTAATACCGCTGTATGAGGTGATAAGCTTGTTGGTGTTGAGCAGCTGAGTCTCGCGGGGAGTTCCGGTGCGCACGCTGTCAAGCCGGGTGAGCAGGAAATCGTCGTAAAAGCTGTACTTCCGGAGTTCCGCAGCCATTACCGCCACATCTCTGGCGCTGCTGTAATGGTCGTCGTCATCATAGCCGACGCAGTTTGCAAAGTGAGTATTCGTCATACCGAGTTCCGCGGCTTTTCCGTTCATCATGGAGACGAATTTATCCTCGCTCCCGGCAATATGCTCTGCAAGCATTACGCAGGCATCGTTTGCGGAGGCGATGACAATGGACTTCGCAAGGTCACCCACCGACATTTCCTCACCGGTTTCCAGCCAGATCACCGAACCGTCCATACTGTTTGCATGAGCGGAGCAGACGGCGGTATCGGAAAAGCTGAGTTTTCCCGCATCTATCTCCTCTGCCGCGATAAGAAGCGTCATGATCTTTGTAACGGACGCAATAGGCAGGCGGGTATTTTCATTGAGTCCGCACAGTGCCCTGCCTGTCGAGCTTTCGACGAGAACGGCGGCTTTCGCTGTTTTTATGTCGGCTTGAACGGTCTTTTCGCCTGCGGCATAGGCTGTAACAGGCATAAGAATTGCCGTGAACGCAGAGGTAAGAACTGCAATAAGTTTTCTTAAATACAAAAGGAACACTCCCCCGGAACTTTGTGCAAGCTTCTGCTTGTCTGTAAATTATATGTATAAATAACGGTATAAATGTGCAGAATATTAGCGACAGAATGCGGGACGGGGGTGCGGCATGCGGGGTGACAGCTTTGCGGCGGAGCTTATCAGAAGCTTCACGGTTTTTCTTGCGGGAGGCTTCATTTACGGGCTTATCGAGGTAGCGTACCGCGGACACACTCACCCGTCGATGTTTGTTCTCGGCGGGCTGTGTTTTTTGTGGATAG
Source organism: Ruminiclostridium sp. (assembly GCA_017479645.1). Lineage (GTDB taxonomy): Bacteria > Bacillota > Clostridia > Oscillospirales > Ruminococcaceae > Ruminiclostridium_E. The sequence continues at coordinate 18,626 of JAFVBZ010000075.1, forward strand.
GCGGGTTTGACAGCTTCTTCCGCCGCGTACCTCCGCTCTGGTTCCAGGTTCTTCTCGGCGGGCTTTTCATAACGGCAGCGGAGCTTACCTGCGGTATTATTTTCAATTTGTGGCTGGGACTTCGGGTCTGGGATTACAGCAAGCTCCCGTTCAACTTCCTCGGTCAGATCTGCCCCATGTTCTTTTTCACATGGGTAGCTATCTCCTTGCCCGCAATCTTTGCCGAAAATGTCCTCCGCGCCGCGTTTTGCAGAGATGTTTGAGAGGGGTGGAGAGACTCTTTGAGATTTTTAGAGACTTTTTGAGACTTTTTGAGACTTTTTAAGATTTTTAGAGACTTTCAAGATTTTTCAGACGGGGCGCTGCCCCGGACCCCGCCAACCCCCTTTAAAAAAGGGTGCTGGACACCCTAAATAAATGCAGTATTTCGGAGCGCACAGCTATGGACGAATACCGGCTGAAACGCAGTGGGGTTGGCGAAGACTCAGTTTGAGATAATAACAAAGAAAACAGCTTGCAAAGATAGTCACTGCAAGCTGTTTTTGTATTCAGATGAATATAACTAACCGAGGTGGCGCACTTGTCAATAGAAGAATGTCGCTGCGCATTTCGCCGCGGCGCGTCCGCCGCCCCCCTTTGGAAAAGGTGGCTTGACCCCCTAAACAAATGCAGTATTTCATAGCGCACAGCTATGGACGAATGCCGGCTGAAACGCAGTGGGGTTGGCGAAGACTCCATTTATAAAATAAGAAAGACTGCTGAAACCTACGAATTTCAGCAGTCTTTTTTGAACCAAACTCCGGAATCTGTCTCTCCATTACTGTGAATTGAGTAGTAGAGACTGTTTCCGAGTAATATCGGCAGCGGTCAATGAGTCGCCGCCTGTGCAAGATGTGAGATAAATACTTACTCGTGCGGCGGATCGGTTTAGGGGGTCAAGCCACCTTTTCCAAAGGGGGATTGCGGGGGGCTTGGGGGCAGAGCCCCCTCTCTCAACTCTCTCTCAAAATCTCTCCCAATCTCTCACGATCTCTTCTCAGCGGCTTTAGCGCTCTTGATGATCTTCTGGCGGGAGAACTCCTCGCGCTCCTTTTCCTCGAGCGCTTCGGAGATGAACTTGACCTGCTCCTTATACTTGGGGATAAGTATATTTTTGAGTGCATTGGCGCGCTTCTGCGACTTGCGTATTGCCACCGAGAGACGATAAACGCTGTTCTCTATCTCGGCAAGCATGATGCCGGTCTGCTTCGCTTTGAGAAAGTTCACATAAGCCTTGTCATAGCTTGAGTCCGTGTCCGCAAGGCTGTAGCAGAGTTTCGGCGTGGGATCGCCGCCCGAAAGCTGTGGAAGCTCAATTCCCATAACGCTCCGGTACGATATCTCAACAGTCCGGTCTATTGGCATTCCCGCCGACTTCTCAAGTATAACTCCGTCGATGACGTTCGCGTTCTGCAATGCCGCGTAAGCTTCGGCGAATGTGTTTTCAAGACTGTCGCTCAGCGACTTCGCCTTGTCCGTAAGCATCACCATTTCCCTTATAAGGATATTGCGCTTCCTGTCCATAAGCTCATAGCCGAGCTGCGCCTGACGGAGCGAATGCCTCGCATTTATAAGATTGCCCTTTGTCGCAAATACCTGCTGTGCCATAAGCCCTTTCTTCCTTTAGCTTTCTCTGTAATGCTCGTCGATGAGCTTCGCGTTCATGCGGTCAAGCTCCGTTCTCGGCAGCAGCGACAGCAGATCCCACGCAAGTTCAAGCGTCTCGTCCATGCTGCGGTTCTCGTCAAATCCCTGGTTCAGGAATCGCTGCTCAAATTCTGTGCCGAATGCAATATACTTCTTGTCGATAGCCGAAAGCTCATCTTCACCGATGACCGATGCAAGCGAACGTGCGTCCTGCACCTTTGCATACGCCGCAAAAAGCTGGTTCGCAACATCGCTGTGATCCGCTCTCGTGTAGCCCTCGCCGATGCCGTCCTTCATCAGTCTCGAAAGCGACAGCAGCACCGAAAGTCCCGGATAAACGCCCTCGGAGTCGAGGTTTCTGTCAAATACTATCTGCCCCTCCGTAATGTAAGCGGTAAGATCGGGGATAGGGTGGGTTATGTCGTCGTTCGGCATCGTAAGTATCGGTATCTGCGTTACCGAACCGGTGGAACCCTCAATTACTCCCGCACGCTCGTACATTGACGCAAGATCGGAGTAAAGATAGCCCGGATAGCCCTTTCTTCCGGGGATCTCGCCCTTCGAGGACGAGAATTCACGCAGCGCTTCCGCGTAAGATGTTATATCCGTCATAACGACGAGAATGTGCATATTCTTCTCGAATGCGAGATATTCCGCTGTGGTAAGCGCGCATTTCGGCGTAAGGATACGCTCGATTATCGGATCGTTGGACAGGTTCAGGAACATAACGACTCTGCCGCTCGCACCCGCCTGATCGAACTCGCGGCGGAAGTAGTCCGCAACGTCATTCTGAACGCCCATTGCCGCGAAAACGACTGCGAAATCCTGACCGTTCTCCTCCGCGATACGCGCCTGCTTTACTATCTGCACCGCAAGCTTGTTGTGGGACAGACCGGAGCCGGAGAAGATCGGAAGCTTCTGCCCGCGGATAAGCGTCATAAGGCAGTCTATAGAGCTGATGCCGGTATGGATATAGTTGCGGGGATAGCTTCTCGCTACCGGGTTCAGCGCACGCCCGTTGATATCGCCGAATTTCTCGGCAAATACGTCGCCAAGACCGTCCGCAGGCTTTCCCGCGCCGTTGAATACGCGTCCGAGCATCTCCGTGCTCAGCGGTATCTCAAGCGGTTTTCCCGTAAACACGGTGCGCGTGTTGTCGAGCGAAAGTCCCGATGTTCCCTCGAATACCTGGAGAATTACCTTGTCGCCCTCCATCTGCACCACACGTCCGAGACGCTTGGTACCGTCTTCGAGATGCAGTTCCGCGATCTCTTCGTAAGCGACTCCGCTTACGCCCTCAAGTGCTACGAGAGGACCGTTTACCTCGGCTAAGCCGGCATATTGGATATTCATATAAACACGTCCTCTCTCAGTTTTCAGCCGAGCCGAGCTTCTCGTCGATCTCTCTGCTGTATTCGTCAAACATTTCCGGCTTGTCGTTCGGAATGTCGTATTTCATCTTAATGAGCTTGTCGAAAAGCCCTGTTCCGAGGATATCCGCTACCGCAGTACCGCGCTTCAGTGCGTCTGCCGCAGCATGATAAAGGCGCAGTATCACCCTCATCATAAGAAGCTGCTTGCTCATGGGAACGAATGTGTCGTCCTTGTGGAACGCATTCTGCTGGAGGAAGCCTACTCTGATAACTTTCGCAGTCTCAAGCACGATCTTCTGATCGTCCGGAAGAACGTCCGATCCGATCAGCTTTACTATCTCCATGAGCTTGTTCTCTTCGAGCAGTATGTTGCTGATCTCCTGGCGGACATCGAGGAAGTCCTCGCCCACGTTCTTTGCGTAGTAGTCCGAGAAATCCGGGATATATTCGGAGTAGCTGGTGAGCCAGTTGATAGCAGGGTAGTGGCGGGCATAAGCAAGCGGCTTGTCAAGCGCGATAAAGCAGCGCACGAATCTCTTCGTGTTCTGTGTTACCGGCTCGGAGAAGTCGGAACCTGCCGGCGAAACGGCGCCGATTATGGTAACACTTCCGCGCTTTCCGGAAAGAACATTGCAGTTTCCCGCACGCTCGTAGAACTCCGCAAGGCGGGAGGGCAGGTATGCCGGGTATCCCTCTTCCGCGGGCATCTCCTCCAGTCGTCCGGATATCTCACGGAGCGCTTCCGCCCAGCGTGATGTGGAGTCCGCCATTATCGCTATATCGTAGCCCATGTCGCGGTAGTATTCCGCAATGGTGATCCCCGTATAGATAGAAGCCTCACGCGCCGCAACCGGCATATTGGAGGTGTTGGCGATAAGGACGGTTCTGTCGGTGAGGTGCTTGCCGCTCTTCGGGTCAATAAGCTCCGAGAACTCCTCAAGAACCTGCGTCATTTCATTTCCGCGCTCTCCGCAGCCTATGTACACGATGATATCCGCATCGCACCACTTTGCGATCTGGTGCTGTGTCATAGTCTTTCCGGTGCCGAAGCCTCCGGGTATTGCCGCGGTACCGCCCTTTGCGATAGGAACTATCGAGTCAAGCACACGCTGACCTGTGATAAGGGGGGTATTGATCGGGATACGGTTTGTAACGGGACGGGGGGTTCTTATCGGCCACCGCTGACAGAGAGTAAGGATAACTTCCTCGCCGTTCGCATCGACTTTCAGTATAGTATCGTTCACCTTATACCTGCCGTTCGGAGCAGCATAAGTCACCCTGCACTTTCCGACATAAGGCGGCACCATAGCGCGGTTGACGATAAGAGGAGATTCGGGGCATTCCGCATATATCTGACCCGGAGAAAGCTCATCGCCCTCCTTAACAAGCACGGTCACATCAAATTCCCGCTCCTGATCGACGGTGGGGATATCGCTTCCCTCGGTGACATAAACGCCGTCCGTCTTCTTCATATCGGAAAGGGGACGGGCGATACCGTCAAAGATAGCGGAGATTATTCCCGGTCCGAGAGTTACGCTCATGGGGGAGCCGGTACCCTCGACTTCTTCGCCTATTCTAAGACCCGCGGTATTCTCATAGACCTGTATGGTGGTGAATTTGTCGTTTACACCGATAACTTCACCGATAAGGTGTTTTCTGCCGACATAGACCATCTCGCGCATGGCGAAATCCTTGGTCTCACGCAGCTTGATAACGGGTCCGTTTATCGCATAAATGGTATTGTTCATTCCGTGGATTCCTTTCAGAGCTGCATTTCCGACCTTGCGGCGAAAGCTCCGCGCTCGCTCTCGAACGCGGTATCCAGCGTAAGGTCAATGTATATGCCCTTTTCGGGGTATTTGAAGATAAGTCCGCCGAGAACTATGTTCCTGTCAGTCTCAACCGCCGCGCCGTACTGTCCGGCAAGCTTCCCGACTGTATCGAGATCGGCTTTGCGGCAATATACCGTTGCCGTTGCATCAAGCTTTTCGCGGCTGTCCGCGGCTTTTACGCATTTTTCGAGATGAGCGGCATAATCGCCGGAAGCGGTGAACTCGCCGATCTCTTTCCTTATCTCACCGAAAAGCCCGTCCACAAGCTCGTTCCTGTGCAGCAGGACTTTCCTGTCCGCGGCATATTTCTTCTCGGACACGCGCTTTCTCTCGGCGCCCCGGTACTTCGATACCTTTACGTCAAGAGCGCCGCCGTGCTCCTTTTCGCTCCGCTCATTTTCCTCATTTATCATAGCCTCGGCGCGCTTTTCCGCATCGGCGAGGATATTCTTCGCGTCCGCTTCCGCGGCTGCTTTGATCCGCTTTTCAAGCTGACCGAGCTTTGTAACTAAATCTGCCATTACGCAGTTCTCCTTTCGGGCGTGGGGGCCGGATCACATCTTGATACCGACAGCGTCGCTGACGTATCTGCTCAGCGTCTCGGAGATGTGTGAATCGCCGTGTCTGTCCGGGATCTCGACGATAAGCGGCTTTCTGAGGGTGAGCTTAAGCTCAGCTATCTCCGCTCTGCACAGCTCCACCAGCTTCTTCGTGACGAACACAGCCGCGATATCGTCCTGCGACACCGCCTGGTTCAGCGCGTCCATGACCTCGTCGTGCTTATGCACGACAACGCCCTCAACTCCGGCAATACGCATACCCATCTGGGTATCAACGTTATCGCTTATAAGATAGCATCTCATAGGGACTGCCCTTAACCGTTGAGTATGAGTATGGAAACGAGAAGTCCGTAGATAGCGACACCTTCACCCAGTGCAACGAAGATAAGCGCCTTGGAGAAGTTCTTCTCGTCCTCGCTGATAGCTCCGATAGCCGCGGAAGCCGCATTTGCGACCGCTATACCGGTACCGATAGTAGCAAGTCCGGTAGGAAGCGCAGCAGCAAGGTACTTGAGTCCGTCGCCGACAGTTGCCCCCGCTGCCTGTGCTGCCGCAGCCGGATCACCCTCCGCAGCCGCGATTATAGGCATAAGCACGGTCATAAGGATCATAGTTCCCATGAACAGACCGCCGTTGAGCAGTATCGCACGCCTGCGGCTGAACTCCTTGCCTGTGTGAGCCTTATGTATCGCATAAACCAGCGGTACGATTATCATTGCCAGTGCAAAAAGCGGTAATAAATATAATAACATTGTCTTTTCCTCCAAAATGTATGTGATATAAAGACCGCGGACGGTCAGATTCATGCCTTTATGTTTGCCGAAACGCTTTTGAACGGTATCCCGCCGCTCTTGAAGTAACGGCTGAACAGCTCGTAGAACTCGAGACGGAGTACCTGTATTCCGACGATGAAGCCTTCAAATCCGGTAACAAAGATGTTTCCGACTATCAGCACTATTATGCTGCCGACGCCGTCGAACATTCCCGCTATGATGCTGAATACCAGCATCAGTCCCGCGTGGCTCAGGATAAATCCGCCGATACGCAGATAGGACATCGTGTTTGTAACGTAGGTAAGGCAGGTCTCGAAGAGATCTATAACGCCTTCGATTATGAACATGCCCACCGACTTCTTTTCCGGCGCGGAAGCCCCGCTCTCGTTCATCGCCGCAAGCTTTGCCTTGAGTCCGGTGTTGACGTTGCCGCCGTTTGCAGCCCTCGTCCCCTGTTTAAGCCCGTGAGTCTCCATAAGATGCAGCAGCGGTTCCTTGAAGAATATCAGCGCCAGCGGCAGCACTATCAGACATACCACATAAAGAGGGTTCATTATCTGGATACCCAGCGCTAAGCTGCAGCCGAAACCGGCGATAAGAGACGCGTACAGTACAAATCCGCAGATACCGCTTGCGCCGAAGATGCCGGACTCGAGATCCCTCATCTTAAGGCTCACTATGATGTTTATTATCATCGTCAGCAGTATCAGCACGATCCCCACGATAAGCGCCATTATCAGGAACAGCGTGGAAGCCTGGAATACGTCCTCCGGCGGCTCCTTGTAGAACAGCGAATAGATCGGCGGGAACCGGAATATCGCAAAGTCTTTCAGCAGCTCTTCATTTCCGAACACCGAGCCGTACACGAATCCGAATACCGTGCTTGAGAAGCCGATACGCGTGATTATCGGGGCAAGCCCCGCTTTCGTGAACTTCGTGAGCAGCAGACCGAGCAGCATTATGCAGATACCCTGTCCTACATCTCCGAACATCATTCCGTACAGCAGCATATAGGTTATCGCCACTATCGGAGTCGGGTCTATGCCGTTGGCGGCAGGGAGCCCGTACATCTTCACGAACATCTCGAAAGGACGGAACAGCCGGTTGTTTTTCAGTATCACGGGCGCCGACGTGTCGTCCGGAGTCGTCTCGCGGTAGGTGACAGTCACATCTCCCACATCAGCCATAAGCTCCGAGAAGCGCTTCTTTTCACGGCTCGGGATATACCCGGAGAAGTGGAACTTGTTGTCGAACGCGGTAACGTTTGTTCGCAGCTCATAGCTGCTGTTGATGACCTTGAGCTTCGCATAGACTTTCGAGAGCTTCGCGCCCTCGCTGTCAGCGATCTTTTTAAGCTCTTCCTCTATCGCGTTCATTCGTTCGAGATCGCTGTCCATCTCTTCCAGCAGCTTGTTCGCCGCCTGATCGGAATTGCCCTTGAGGTAATCCGGAAGTTCCGTGCGCTCAAATCCGAGGCTGTTGAAGAGGTAGTCGGTGCTGTTCTTTTCGTCGGTGGGCGTGATGTAAAGGCACCATGTGAAGTTCTCCTTTTTTTCAAAGGGGTAAAAGAAGAACATTCTGTCATCATAGAATGAAAGCTTTCTTATGCTTCCGTTGGGGATCCGCCCGAACCGCGCCTTGACATACCTGCATGACAGCAGCTCCGAGATATCCGCGTCAAGTCCCTGGAATCGCAGAAGATTGTGATAGATCGCGCTCTTTGACCGGAGCTCCGAGCTAAGCCGGAGCTTTTCGTCCGCAAGATCTTTCTGCATATTGTCAACAGAGTCAAGGTAGTCCTTGAAGTCGGTGCTGGTGTTGTATTCGATATCGTCATGCTGAACCTTGTCGTCAAGCTTCACCCCGACGGATTCCGCGATCGCTTTCGTGCGCTTTATCATGCGCTCGTAAACGCCCTTGTCCTTCATGATCTTCGCGGTGAAGTCGGTGCCGGAGGTGTCGGGAGGCGGGTTGATGTGGAAAGCCCCGCTCTCGCAGCACTTCGCAAGGGTCTTGCTGATCTTGCGGAGACTGCCCTCTATATACACAAGCGTCACTTTTTCAATTGCCATTGTTCGCCGTGTCCTTTCTTATATTATCAGATACTTTTCTGTCTCTTCCGGCGGGAGCCCGTATCGCAGCCCCTCTATTATCCTGCACAGGTTCACGCTCTCCGCCCGGAGCAGCATCATAAGCGAGTACAGCGACTCGGTCTCGCCCGTGCTTACCGCAAGCCGGTGGCGGAAATAGCGGTAGTCCGCGATGTTCACGCCCACTTCCGGTATCGCAAGATCCTCCGGTGCGGCAGCCCGTACCTTTACAAACAGCTCTTTGAGCGCCGATACCGGATCCGGCATCTTCAGCGCGTCCTGTATGTCCTTTACGCGGAGCCGTCTGTGATAAGGTATCAGCAATTCCGAGATGCCTGCGCTGTCCGCGGAGAATGTCTTCTTCATGCGGTAGCACATCAGCAGGTTGTCCGCGTCCGTTTTATGCAGGATAAACTCCTTCAGAAGCTCACGTGTCCTGCCCTTTTCGGTCTTGTCTGTCTGCTCAAACGCCCACTTTATGTAGCAGACGTTTATCATCGTCACTATGCGGTTTATGTCCGGGGAAGGGTCATTCAGCAGCGGTTCAAGAGGTCTGCTGTACATCGTCCCCTTTATCGCGTCCGCAATGTCCGGCAGCTTCTTCGCCGCCGCAAGTCTCAGCGGATCGAAGCAAAGATGCTCGCTCATATACTCCGGGAAGGAGCGCAGGTAGCCCTCCTGGGAACCAGCGCTTACCGCGATCACGGCTTTTGCGAGCTGCTCGCATTCCGTCTGCTTCACCTGGAAGCTCATTATGCCCTTTTTATCGCCGGCGGCGTACCTGCACAGGCGCAGGTAGTTGTCGAAAACATTCTGGTTTATGAGCTGTTCCGCCTGTTCTCTGTGTATCGTCATCTCCGCGGTATCTGCAAAGATCGCTTCATACAGCGGTTTCGTCTTTAAATAAGCAACTGCCGCGGAGATCGAGCCTTTGTGCAGAAGGCTGATATAGTCGTCCTTTGTGAGAAATTTTCCGTAAACGGCACGCGCCTTTGCGGTAACTGCATTATTTGCCAAGCTCTTCCGCACCTCCTGTCAATTAAGATATCTCATCTGCTCAGTCGAGAGAGAGAATGCGGTCTTTGATCTCTTTCTTCCACGCGTCTTTGCCTGCCGCCATTTTCTCGTCGAGAATGCGGCATTTCTCATCTGCCTTCTTCTCGGCATCGGATATATCCTTGTCGGAAGCCGCTTTTATCCCGGACATAAGGGATTCCAGCTGTCCGGCAAGCTTTTCGGCATTCTCCGCGGCTGTCTGTTCTTTCTTTTTTCGCGCATCGGCAAGTATGGCTTCCGCTTTCTGCGAAGCTTCTTCTGCTGCCGCTCTCGCCTTCTTGTCCATTTCGATTATAGTGGCTACGGAATTGTCCATGCTTGTTGCCTCCCGTTTATTTTACATACAATTTACAAACGTATATACTTATTAATAATATTACATTTCGCAGAAAAAGTCAACGTAAAAAAGTGCCTAAAATCCGCAGTTTAATTGTTGCATTTTTACCTTATCGCGCAGTTTTACAGCATTTTCCGGGGTTTAAGATGCCGGCGATAAAAAACAGAGCCGGCTGTCCGGATTTTTTCGGGAAAACTATTGACAAACGGGGAGAAATGTGCTAAAATAAATTCTTGTAAACCCGTTATGGAGAAGTCGCGTAGCTGGTCGAGCGCGCACGATTGGAAATCGTGTAACCGTCAAAAGCGGTTCGAGGGTTCGAATCCCTCCTTCTCCGCCA
>JAFVBZ010000076.1 GCA_017479645.1 Ruminiclostridium sp.
CGGATCTGTGAGCCAGCCCTCCTGCCCCTCCGCAGGAACAACGTCAAGGTGGCAGAGGATACCGAGGGACGGCATATCACTCGACCCAGCCGGCAGAAGATCGGCGGTGCCGGCAACATCATATTTCCGGTGAGCATCGAAGCCCTCTTCCCTGCATATCTCGATCATCTTGTCCAGCGCTTTCTTCGGCATTGCTCCGAAAGGCGCACCCGGTTCCGGCTCTCCTCTGACACTCGGTACAGATACGAGCCTGTCAAGAACAGACAGCATGAAATCCTTATTAGAGTGTATATAATCCTTGATCTTTTCGTGCATTATTGATTCTCCTTAAATCTGTATAACATTATATATTCTTCATCATTCTCATCTATAATTTCAAACCCTGTCTTTAAATACATTCTCACAGCATAATTTGCTTTCTGGACTGCAAGAGAAGCCTGTTCATATCCGCGTTCGCGCAGCTTGCCTATCATTTCAAGCATAAGTCTTGTTCCGATTCCCTTACCGCGGTATTCTTTGTAAAGCGAAATTGCAAATGACGGCGTTTTATCGTCTATATTCCCGTAGTCATGCATTATCCTTGTCCAGACTGCACCCACAACTTTCCCGTCTGTTTCAGCCACAAGACAGATATCGTCGGGCAGCTTTCCGAAATCGCGGATATAGACCTGAAGCTCTTCCTTTTGTATTATATCTCTCGGAGGTGGTTCGATCCCCTCAGGGATAAATATTGCTTCATACAGAAAATCTTCGAGCAGATAATACTCGTTCTCTTTTATGTATCGTATTTTTTCCATTGACATCCCATTCTTACTTTTTATTGTATCTTTCCTTTTCCGGTCTCATTGCTTCTTCCACATCGCTGATGAGCTTTTTCAGCAGTATCCTGCGCTGTGATATTTCTTCGTCAGAATCGTGATACGGATCCCATTCTGCCCACTGGTCAAAATACTTTCCGATATAATATATCAGTGCGTCCGTGATATCAAAAAAATCAATGTCACGGTATGTGATAAGTTCCGTCTCTTCATCTCTGTCGATCACTATATGGGTCACATCGTAATATGACGTTATGAAGCATTCGCTTCCTTCTTCGTCTATGAAGAGCGAAACCGGAGTTTTGAATTCAAAAGCCGCAAGACATGATCTGAGCCAGTCAAATGGTATATCCACAAGATAGCTTGCTTCCGACTCGAACTCCTTTATCTTAATACTTACCCAACCGTTCTTCGGTTCGGAAATCATAATATCGTCCCGCAGCACTCTGTTCTCCTCATTCCTCATAATTTTCCTCAAGCATAGCTTTTATGCAGGAAAATCTGTTCGTTTTCTTGTTGTTCTCTACCATTTTCACAACCGCTTCACGGGTACCGACAATTATGAGTATCTCCTTTGCGCGGGTAACTCCCGTGTACAGCAGATTGCGGTAAAGCAGATTGTTTGAATACAGCGTCAGAGGCATTACCACCGCCTTGTACTCGCTTCCCTGGCTCTTGTGTATCGTTATGGCATAGGCGTGTTCAAGCTTGCTGAACATCTCGCTTGTATAGACCGACTTTCTTCCGTCAAAGTCGATATAAAGCAGTGAGTTGCTGACATCTGCCTCATAAATGATGCCGATATCGCCGTTGAAAATGCCTGTACCGCTTTCTCCTCCCCGCTTCCATACAACATCATAGTCGTTCTTTATCTGCATCACCTTGTCGCCGGCACGGAAAACGGTATCAAAGAAGCGTATCTCCTTTTTCATATGTGACGGAGGATTGAGCACAAGCTGGAGCATACGGTTCAGCTCCTTTGTACCCGCTGTACCCATTTTTGTAGGAGAGAGCACCTGTATATCATCTATCGGAGAATAACCGTAGGACTTCGGGAGCCTTGTTTTCGTAAGGTCAAGGACAAGCTTTGCCGTATCGTCATCGCCTGCTGTCGGCATAAAGAAGAAATCCTTTTTCCTGTTGTCAAGCTCCGGCATCTCACCGCCCACTATCTTATGCGCATTTGTGATTATAAGGCTTTCCGCAGCCTGACGGAATATCTCTTTCAGCTCAATTGTCGGTATCATCTTCGACGATATAAGATCGCGCAGTACATTTCCTGCACCGACGCTCGGAAGCTGGTTTGAGTCGCCTACCATTATCAGCTTGCTTTCAAGCTTGACCGCACGCAGCAGCGCCTCAAAAAGCAGCGTATCCACCATAGACATTTCATCAATGATGATGATATCGGCATTCAGCGGGTTGCGGTCATGGTGCTTGAATTTTGGCTTTCCGGACTTGCCGGAAAAATCCACTTCAAGCAGACGGTGTATGGTCTTTGCCGGTCTGCCTGTAAGATCGGACATTCGCTTTGCGGCGCGCCCCGTAGGTGCGGCAAGCATTATCCGCTTCTTCTTTGCCTCGCATATCTTTATTACTGCATTCAGTGTTGTGGTCTTTCCGGTACCGGGTCCTCCGGTGAGTATGAAGATGTTGTTTCCGAGAGCAGCATTTATTGCCGCTTTCTGAAGCGATTCATACTGAATGTTTTCCTGCCATTCTATCGCGGCTATATCCTCGGCATAATCCTTATTGAGCGGAGCGGAGAGCTTCAGCATCGTAGCTGTCTTTTTTGCGATATATTCCTCGGCTTTATAGTATTCCGCAAGAAAGATATAGTTTCTCCGGGCAGTCTCATACTCTTCAAAAATGCCTTCTTCTATGCCTTCGTAAAGAGCCTTGTCAAAATCTTCCTCGTCAACACGGATAAGAGGGCATACTATTTCCGTCAGGCTTTTTCGCGGAACGCAGGTATGTCCGGCATTGGCGTTTTCTCTCAATACATAGGTTATACCTGCTTTTATCCGGTCTGAACTGAACATGGAAAGACCGAGATCTCCGGCTATCCTGTCCGCAGAAGAGAAATCAACATTGAAATCCTCACCGCAGAGCAGATACGGGTTATCTCTCACCGTCTTCACACTGTCCCCCTCGTACGCCTTCCACACAAGAGATGCGGTAAGCGGACTTATCTCGTATTTCTGCAAAAACTCGATTATGGAGCGGATACCGTTAAGCTTGCGGAACTCCGTTCCTATGTACAGCGCTTTGTCCACGCTTATACCGTTGAGTGTGGATAGCCGCTTGGGGTCATTCTCGATTATATCCAGCGATTCTTCCCCGAATGCGGCAGTTATCTTCGTTGCCATTGCGGGTCCTATACCCTTTATGACACCGCTTCCGAGATAGCGCCGTATCTCCGCCGCGGTTGTAGGGAGCTTACGCTCGCAGGTAACAGCCTTGAACTGTCTGCCGTATTTGGCATTGGCGGTATAATTCCCGCGGAGAATAAGAGACTCACCCTCAACTATGTCTCCGAGAGTGCCTACGACCGTCTCCGGTGAGCCGTCTATATCCATGGTTATTACTATATACCCGTTGTCCGGGTTTTTATAAACGACTTCTTCAGCCGTTCCGGTTATGGTTATGTATTCCTCTGTCTGTGTTTCGGGCATTTTTAGTCCTTCCTCTGCCGATAATCGAGATCACAGCTTTATACAGGATCCCTATGAAGATATATGCTCCGAATATACCGCAGAAAACAGTCAGAAAGAAGAGCAGCCATGTCATAATAGCACCTCCCGTATTGCATTATCCGGTGCTTTATTATATGCTTCCGTCCTGTAAGCGGTCATTCGTAATGCATAAAAATACTATTATATTATACCGCGAAACCGCTTCATTGTCAACCGTGAACCTCGTCAGACAAGCGTAAAAGCAGAAAATAACAAAATCATAAATAAATTGCTTGCATTTTCCGAAGATTGTGGTATAATAGAAATGTATGTTTACTGAACAAAGAAAGGACTTATAATATTATGAAACTCGGTATGGTAGGACTTCCGAATGTCGGAAAAAGCACACTGTTCAATGCCCTTACAAACGCAGGCGCGGAATCGGCTAACTATCCGTTCTGCACGATAGAGCCGAATGTAGGCGTAGTTTCCGTTCCGGACGAAAGGCTTGACAAGCTTGCCGAAATGTACAATCCGGAGAAATTCACACCGGCTATGCTTGAATTCGTCGATATCGCCGGTCTTGTAAAAGGCGCATCAAACGGTGAAGGTCTCGGAAACAAGTTTCTTGCAAATATACGCGAGGTTGACGCTATCGTTCATGTTGTACGCTGCTTTGAAAATGACAATATCGTTCATGTTGACGGCTCGATAGGCGCAAAAAGAGACATCGAAACCATTAACCTTGAACTTATTTTCAGCGATATGGAGATACTCGGCAGAAGAATTGACCGTGAGAAGAAGCTCGAAAAGGGTGACAAATCCCTGCACAAGGAGATAGAGTTCCTTGAAAAGCTCATGGCTCATCTTGAAGAAGGCAAGTCCGCCCGTTCCTTCGGCTTTACGGAAGATGAAGCCGAGATCATAAAATCAACTCCCCTTCTTTCAAATAAGCCTGTCATTTATGCCGCAAACCTCAGTGAGGACGATTTCCGCGGAGGATATGAAAAGAATGAACAGTACCTTGCGGTAAAGGCAGTTGCAGACGAGGAAAACAGTGCTGTGCTGCCTATCTGCGCGCAGATAGAAGCCGATATCGCAGATATGGACGCGGAAGAAAAAGAGCTGTTCTTATCCGATCTTAATCTGAATGAATCCGGACTTGCAAGAATCATAACGACCGGCTATTCCCTGCTCGGACTCATCTCGTTCCTCACCGCCGGTCCCCATGAAGTCCGCGCATGGACCATAACCAAAGGCACAAAGGCTCCCCAGGCAGCCGGAAAGATACATACCGATTTCGAGAAAGGCTTCATAAGAGCCGAAGTCGTTTCATTCGATGACCTCGTTAAGTGCGGAGGAATGACCGGCGCTAAAGAAAAGGGGCTTGTAAGACTCGAAGGCAAGGAATATGTAATGCAGGACGGCGATGTCGTTCTGTTCAGGTTCAACGTATAATGAAGATCTACAAAAGCAGAAATCCCAACAAGTTAAAAATAGGTGCGCTGTTTGTGATGCAGGTCATATTCGGTGCCCTGCCTGCTATACTGTTCATTCTGTTCGCAGTTGACAATATGCATGCCGCAGCAGATAACCCGGACGGTGCCGCAGGTTTCAGCAACTATATCGGCGCTTATGTCTCCGCGGCTGCTATTGTTCTCTGCGCTCTCGCTTACTTTATCCTCGGACGCAGATATAATGTGCTTCTTTCCGGCATCAAGGGAGAAAAATCGCTTGAAAAGATCGCCAGAAGGCACAAGAATGAGTACGATATCTTCCTCAACTGCCCTATCCAGTACAAGAAAAACCGCTCTGAGATAGATATGATCATGCTCGGAAAAAAAGGACTTATCATCGTTGAGGTAAAAAACCATTCCGGTACTATAAGCGGTTCCGACAGCGATGAAAAATGGAGCCAGTACAAGCACTACCGCGACGGAAAGACCACCGAAGGTGAGATGAAAAATCCGATAAAGCAGATCACACGACAGCGTGATATCCTGAAAAGCATTCTCCATGCACAGGGCATCGATATCTGGATCGACAGCGTAGTCTATTTCTCAAACCCGATCATACGGCTCAAGCTCTCGCTCAAAAGCAAGAGCAGCTACGTCTGTGCGGGTGAGAAGGAACTTGAGGAGTTTATCGCCGGTTACAGTTCCCCGAAACAGTTGAGTTCAGAAGAAATAAAACAGATCCGTGACATTTTGCGCTCTCTCGTGTAACAAGCGGTTACGGTGAATTGATTTGTAACTGCTTTGACAATCCTGGTGGTAACCTTTTACAATTTTGTTACAGTTTTTTCGTGATTGTGTATAAACTTTTGAGTGTTGTCAGCTTTTTTTGTATATTTTGTTGACAAAATTTTTGTTTTGCGCTATAATGTAATTGTAAGGGAAATCTTACGATCAATTAATCTAATAGTTGCAATTACTCTTAGTTTTAGTTGTCTCCTTTCTTTTGTTCTACACATTATACATTATTTCAGTTTGAGAACCGATCTCTCGGTTCTCTCTTTTTTTATAAATTTTCTTCTTTGTATTGAAATTGAAGGCAGAATGTGATATAATATATTATTAGTTTAAATCGGATCAGACAATAAAAGAAAGGACGTTTCAACTATGTTTGCATTCTCTGACAGAATAAAAACTCTTCAGCCGTCGGCTATCCGTGAAATACTCAAGTTCACATCTTATCCCGACGTTATAAGCTTCGCAGGCGGAAATCCCGCACCGGAAGCATTCCCTGTCGATAAGATCAAGGCTATTATGAACGAGATCATGGACAAGGATCCTATCACAGCTCTCCAGTACTCCGTTTCCGAAGGTTATACTCCCCTGCGTGACTGGATAAAGGGAGACCTCAACAAGAAAGGCATCTTCAACTGGAGCCGTGACGATCTTATCATCACAGCCGGCGCTCAGCAGTGTATGGAGATGACTGCGAAAGTCCTCTGCAACGAGGGCGAGACGATCATCTGCGAAGAGCCCAGCTTCATAGGCTCCCTCAACTCCTTCCGCTCTTACAACTCCAAGCTCGTCGGCGTTCCTATGGACGATGAAGGCATTGATCCCGAAAAGCTTGAACAGGCGCTGAAAGATAATCCCCGCACCGCTTTCATCTACCTTATCCCGAATTTCCAGAACCCCACCGGAAGAACTATGTCATTCGAGAGAAGAAAGCAGGTACTTGCACTCGCGTACAAGTACAAGACCCATATCATCGAGGACAACCCCTACGGCGACCTCAGATTCTCCGGTGATGATGTTCCCGCTATCCGCACAATGGATACAGAAGGACGCGTGATTTATGCCGGAACCTTCTCCAAGACCGTTGCTCCCGGTCTTCGTGTAGGCTATATGTGCGCTGAAAAGAGCATAATCGCAAAGGCTACCTGCGCATTACAGGTCTCCACCGTTCATACATCTATCCTTTCGCAGATGATCGTTCATCGTTTCGTTACCGAATACGATTTCAATGAACATCTCGAAGGTCTTCGCAAGATCTACGGTCACAAATGCGATCTTATGCTCACAAATCTGAAGCTGAAAATGCCCCAGTCGATAAAATTCACGGAACCGGACGGCGGTCTCTTTATCTGGGGTACTCTCCCGGACGGCGATATGGACTACTTCGTAAAGAAAGCTATCGACAGAAAGGTAGCGATAGTTACCGGCAAAGCATTCCTCGTTGACGAAAGAAAGCCTACCCTCTCATTCCGTCTCAACTACTCCACTCCTACCGACGCACAGATCGAAAGCGGTGTAGATACTCTCGCGGACGTTGCAAAGTCGATATACAAGGCATAAAAACAACTATATAACTTCTGGAGGATAACAATGACAGAGAAGAACATTATTCTCACAGGTGACCGTCCCACCGGACGCCTGCACCTCGGACACTATGTCGGCTCGCTCAAAAGAAGAGTTGAGCTCCAGAATTCCGGCAAATATGATGAGATAAACATTCTTATCGCAGACGATCAGGCGCTGACCGACAATGCCGACAACCCCGGAAAGATCCGTGATAACATTGTAAACGTAGTGCTGGATTACCTTTCGGTAGGCATAGACCCTGCGAAGACCACT
Organism: Ruminiclostridium sp.; assembly: GCA_017479645.1. GTDB lineage: Bacteria > Bacillota > Clostridia > Oscillospirales > Ruminococcaceae > Ruminiclostridium_E. Next base: position 7,582 of record JAFVBZ010000076.1, read on the forward strand.
ATCTGCGTGCAGTCTGCTCTTCCGGCACTTCACGCTCTCACATTCTACTATATGAACCTGGTAACTACCGCAAGACTCTCCCGCAATCCCACGATAAAGGCAGAGATCCAGATGAGAGGATTCTCCGACGAGGGTCTTCCCGCAGGTTTCTTCACCTACCCCGTTTCACAGACTGCGGATATCACCGCTTTCGATGCAAATGTTGTTCCTGTCGGTGAAGATCAGCTCCCGATGCTTGAACAGGCAAGAGAGATCGTTGAGAAGTTCAACAAGATCTACGGCGAAACTCTTGTGATGCCGAAAGCTATGATACCCGAAAACGAAGTGCAGCGCAGACTTCCCGGCGTTGACGGCAAAGCCAAGATGAGCAAGTCCCTCGGAAACTGCATTTACCTTTCCGATACTGCCGCAGCTGTAAAAAAGCAGGTCAACGGCAAGATGTACACAGACCCGCTTCACCTGCAGATAAGCGATCCCGGTCATACAGAAGGCAACGTTGTGTTCACATATCTCGATGCTCTCTGCACTGACGATCACTTTGCAGAGTATCTGCCGGATTACAAGAACCTCGATGAAATGAAGGAGCACTACAGACGCGGCGGTCTCGGAGACGGCGTATGCAAGAAGTTCCTCATCAACGTTCTTGAGGAAACACTAAATCCGATAAGAACCGAGCGCGCAAAATGGGAAAACGACATCAGTTCTGTTTATGATATCATTTCTTCCGGCACCGCAAAGGCTGTTGAAACAACAAACGCAACTCTTGCACGCGTTCGCAAGGCTATGAGAATAGACTATTTCGAGGATCGTTCTATCATAAAGGAATGGGAGACACTGCTCAAGAATGCAAAACAGTGATCGCAATCCGATGACAAGACGCAGATTCATCATACTTTCCGCGCTTTTATCCGCGTTTATTATCGCCGTTCCCTTTGCCTGCAGCGAGTCGCTGTCCGTTTCGCATTACACCGTCTTTTCCGGGAAGCTTTCCGGCGATGTAAGACTCGCGTTTGTTTCCGATGTTCACAATACGCTTTACGGAAGAAATATGGACGAGCTTGTCGGCGCGATTGTAAAATTAAAGCCGGATGCGGTAGTTTTCGGCGGCGACCTGTTCGACAATGAATGGGGAGAGCCGAATTCCGTGCTTCTCGTGGAGCGTCTCACAAAGATGTATCCCTGCTTCTATTCTCTCGGCAATCATGAGTTTCACCGCTACGATACCGGTGCAGAACAGATAAAGCGCGAAATGCGGGCAAGAGGCGCTTATGTGCTTGACGGCAGAACGTATGATCTTACCGCCAACGGCTCAACTGTAAGAATACACGGCATCGACGGCATTTCCAGTGCAGATCAGCTTAAATACTGCCGGGAGATGATATCCCCGGATATGCCGAATATCATGATCGACCACTACCCCGAAGAATTTCCGAAACTCAGCACAATGGGGTTCGACCTCATTCTTTCCGGTCATGCACATGGCGGTCAGGTTCGTATCCCGCCGTTTATCAAAGGGCTTTATGCTCCCGGACAGGGATTTTTCCCGAAGTACACAAGCGGCGAATATTACCGCGGCGGTTCCGAGATGATCGTAAGCCGCGGATTACAGCGCTGTCTGCGCGATATTATCATTCCTCGCGTATTCAATCGTCCCGAACTTGTCTGCATCACTATCTGCGGAGAAAGATCGTAAATACCAAATCCCCCTGCTGTTTTGACAACAGCAGGGGGATATTTGTCTGTATAAGTGATCCGGATCTTACTTGACAGCTGCTTTCAGTGCGTCAACCTTGTCTGTCTTCTCCCATGCGACACCGAGATCCTCGCGTCCCATGTGACCGTATGCTGCAAGAGCCTTGTACTGCGGCTTGCGGAGATCAAGCATCTTGATGATAGATGCGGGACGAAGATCGAATACCTTCTCAACAGCCGCGCTGATCTGCTCATCGCTGTACTTTCCTGTGCCGAATGTCTCAACAAGTATCGAAACAGGTTTTGCTACGCCGATAGCGTATGCAAGCTCAACCTCGCACTTGTCGGCAAGTCCGGCAGCAACTATGTTCTTTGCAACATATCTTGCTGCGTAAGCTGCGGAACGGTCAACCTTTGTCGGGTCCTTTCCGGAGAATGCGCCGCCGCCATGACGGGAATATCCGCCGTATGTATCAACGATTATCTTTCTTCCTGTAAGTCCGCTGTCACCCTGGGGTCCGCCTACAACGAAACGTCCTGTGGGGTTAACGAAATACTTCGTGTTTGCATCAAGAAGTTCAGCGGGGATAGTTGTCTTGATGATCTTTTCGATAACATCTTTTCTGATCTGCTCAAGTGTTGCGCTTGCCTTGTGCTGTGAAGAAATAACTACAGTATCAACTCTTGCAGGCTTTCCGTCAACATACTCAACTGTGACCTGTGATTTTCCGTCGGGAAGCAGATAATCGAGCTCTCCGCTCTTGCGGACATCTGTAAGCTTCTTTGTGAGCTTGTGTGCAAGTGATATTGGAAGCGGCATAAGCTCGGGAGTTTCATTGCACGCAAAACCGAACATCATACCCTGGTCTCCTGCACCTGTATCCATTGCGTTCTCTTCCCTGCCCTCAAGAGCGTTGTCAACGCCCATTGCGATATCGGGGGACTGCTTGTCAAGTGTTGTCATTACAGCGCAGGTGTTGCAGTCAAAACCATACTCGGCATTGTCGTAGCCGATCTCTCTTACGGTCTCACGGACGATAGCGGGAATGTCAACTACAGCCTTTGTTGTTATCTCGCCCATTACCATTACAAGTCCTGTTGTAGTGCAGGTCTCGCATGCTACACGGGACATGGGATCCTGTTCGAGAAGTGCGTCAAGAACGCTGTCCGAGATCTTGTCGCAGATCTTATCGGGATGTCCCTCGGTAACGCTTTCGGAAGTGAATAAAAATCTTGCCATTTTTCTGTCCTTTCTTCTATGGGTTTGTTAAAATTTCAACAAAAAATGCTCCCTACTGGGAGCATAGAAATATCGCTCCCTCATCTTTCACCGCAGATATTTCCGCGATGCGGGAATTGGCACCATTGCTTGCACGCCGGTTGCCGCGGCTTCACAGGACCCGTTTCCTCCGCCGCTCATGATAAGGCTGTGCTTATTATACACGATATCGCACGAATTGTCAAGTACTGCGGCGAAATTTGCGGAGAATTCCGGCATTCTGCTCCGAACGGACCTTCAGGCCATTTGCAGATCGGCCGCTTTGCCGTTTGTTGCGGCGAGCAGAGTATCCGGACTGAGGAAGATCTGCGTACCGAGCCGCCCGCCGCTGACGATGATCTCATCATAGAGCAGCGCGGTCTCATCGAGAAAAACGGGATAATCCTTCTTCATGCCGATCGACGTGCAGCCGCCGCGGATATAGCCGGTCACTGACTGGATCTCCTTAACCGGCAGCAGCGCAATCGACTTTTCACCGGCCGCCGCAGCCGCTTTCTTGAGATTCATTTCCGCAGTCCCCTGCATGACGAACGCATAGTATGCGCCGCTCTTTCCGACGCACATCAGTGTCTTGAATGTCCGCTCCGGATCCTGCCCGAGCATTTCCGCGATCTGCACGGCATCCGTGAATTCGCCGCATTCGTAATAATTGACGGTATGCGGCAGCTTTTTCTGTTCAAGAATCCGCATTGCATTTGTCTTTTGCTGTTTTGCCACTTTTCATTCTCCTCTC
>JAFVBZ010000077.1 GCA_017479645.1 Ruminiclostridium sp.
ATCTGTCGATCTCTTCCCGGCTGCCGCTGTTGAGTGCGTCAACAAGCGCCTCATAGCTGTCGCCGGGGAATTTTGAATCGATAGGGAGATAGACGGGAATGTTATCCGTTCCGGGAAATCTGATAGCGAAGTCGACCTGCGTCCCGTCATGCAGGATATCGGCTTGCTTCACATACTGATCCGGCGCGAGGATATCCTGCAGTACTGATTCAAGCTGTACTTCACCGAAATTTCCGCGCGTCTTGACATTGGACAGCACTTTTTTCAGATCCGACACATTTGAAGCTACGCTCTGCATCTCTCCGAGACCTTTGGAAATGCCGATAAGCTGTTCGTTTACGGTACGGAACGACTCGTTTATTTTTTTGTCGAGGGTATCCTGCAGCTTCTCGTTCACTGTGCCGTTTATCTTATCAAGGCTTTCCTTGTTTTCGGCACGAAGCTTGTCTATGCTGACTGTGAGCGTTTCATTGAGCTTTGCAAAATGCTCGCTGTTCTCCTTCATAAGCTTTATCGTGCTTTCTGAATTTGCAACATTGATATCGTTCATCTTCTGGATAACATCTGCTTTAAGCCCGGAAAAAACGGCTGCTGTCTCTTTTATCTGATCGTCGCTGTTTTTGAGTGTGCTTATAATAACAGCATTGTTCTTTGCATTCTCCCGGCTCTCCGATTCAACCGTGGTTTTTAATTCTGAAAGTTTTGAGTTTATCTGCTTTGTCCTGTCTTTGCCGACAGTAAAGATGCAAAGAACTGCAATAAGTATCAGATTCAGACATGAGCAGACTGCGATTATTATAGTTAAAATGTCCATTTGTCATCACCATATCATAACGTTTTGATCATTTGTTTTATTATACAGCGAAGGAATGAAAAAGTCAAGAACATGCATATATCCTATGCAGCAGCTTCCTCATAGAGCGATTCGAGCAGTTCTTTCTTCACGGAACCGCGCTTGTTATAGATAACAATACCGTTTCTGTCCAGCACTATCGTCTGCGGCATAGACGCTGTACCGCCAACCGCATTCCACACTGCCTGATCTTCCGTGTCTATGGCAAATGGGAGATCAAGACCTTTCTTCTCCGCGAACTCTGCCGGGTCATCGTCCAGCTCGGAATAATGCACAGCAACCATGGCTATATCGTCTTTGTGCTCCCTGTACAGTTCCTCGAAAAGCGGCAGTTCCCGGACGCACGGACCGCAGTATGTCGCCCAGAGATTGATGAATACCGGCTTTCCTGCCGACGCGCTTATCGAGAATGTGCCGCCGTCGAACAGCTCTGTCTCAAAATCCGGCAGCTTGCTTCCGACTTCATATCCTATCGGGATATCTGCGCTTTCGGCTGCCTGTATCTGCTCCACAGGCTGTTCTTCATTTTTCTGCAGGGACGGGTCAAGAAAGTTGAACCACACAAGTGCGAATACAAGGGAAGCGAATGCTATATACCATGTTACTTTTTCAAACAGCTTCCTTTTCTTTTCCGCGCCGGGTCTGTCATCTGCACAGCCACCCTCCGGTGCTTTCAGAGTAAAACTTCCGGCTTTTATCGAGATAGCTTTCTGTGCGCATACTTCCATACATTTTCCGCAGTTTATGCACTCCCGGTCACCGACTTTCCGCACGTCCATACCGCAGTTCCTCACACATGCACCGCAGCCGCTGCAGCGGTTCCTATCGACTTTTACACCGATTATGCTGAACTTGCTGAACAGACTGTATATCGCGCCCAGCGGGCATATAAAACGGCAGAAAGCACGGTAACAGAAAATGCAGAACAGCGCTGTAAGCAGCATTATGACGAACTTGCGGGTGAAGAGTATGCCGAGCATACCGAAATCCTCCGCGTTGGCAGGGTTGGCAAGAAGCGCTGCCGCTCCCTCAAATGTGCCTGCCGGGCAGATATACTTGCAGAATCCCGGAATAGTGGTGTCATGCGCCAAGCCATACCATAACGTGATCCCGCAGACGAACACCGCAAGTATTATGTATTTCAGATATGAGAGCGCCCTTGTTATGCTGTTTTTCGGTATCTTCGGGGTAGGTATCTTGTGCAGAAGCTCCTGTATAAGTCCCAGCGGACAGAGAAATCCGCATATCGTTCTGCCGAGAATTATACCGTACAGTATCAGAATACCGAAAACATAGAATGGCGCTGTCTTTCCGGAATATGCGAGCGCGTTCTGCAATGCCCCAAGCGGACAGGAGCCCACCGCACCGGGGCAGGAGTAGCAGTTAAATCCCGGAACGCAGGCTATCTTTGTCTTTCCGGTATAAATATTGCCCTGAATGAACCCTCTGATGTGTGCGTTGTACAGAAGCGCGGCATAGACCTGTATCAGCCGTCTTTTTGACGGGCGCATATTCTTTGGCTTTTCTTTTGTTTTTGTCTTATCCAAGTCCGATACACTCCGTACAAATTGTTATTGCTTTTGACAGCACCACATTCGCTCCGCCGTTGTAAATGCCGGCTATTATAAGTACGGCAGAAGCTGCGAGAGCCGCGCATCTAACTATTATGACTGCTTTGGAACGTTTCTCACCCGATTTTGATGTATCTGTATTCCTTTCACAGTCTGCCGCAAGTTCGATCTCTTTTTTAACGCTCTTGTCGATAAGAATGAACGATACAGCCAATGCACCGACGCCTATGATAGTCCACGGAAGAATGAACATCACCATATCCGCTATCACCGATTCAATTCCCTGTGCATCGGAACGGTCAAAATGCGAGGCATTGGTCATATACAGGATTATCGGCACCATAGCGGCTGCAAAGCATATCCGGCCGGCTGTATGAAGCCGTTTCTGCTTTGACCTTTCGGCAAGCATCTCTGCGGTAGGTGTCTTTATCCCGGAAGTGACGATATCGCGTTTTATAACGGGGTCATTGAAAGGATTGTTCCTGTTCCGTACTCCGAGCACTGCGGCAGCTGCCGTTACAGCCGCGGAAAGTATCAGCAAGGGCAGTCCCCTGATAACAGCGTCGGCGGCGATATCCTGTGTATATATCTGCGCTTTCGGGTCATCAGCCTGTGCTGCTGAACCGGAGCTGTAAATACCGATCACCTGCACCGACATGAACATTACATAGGCGGTGCAAAGGACAGCCTGAATGATCTTAATGACCGTATCGCGGATATTTCCGGCTTTGGTTTTCTCCATTTGATTCTCCTGTTTTTTATATTTAGGTCATACCGCACAAATAGGCGCACACAACCTTTGCATCGCTGCATAAAAAATAACTGACTGCACAATAAACCCGTTTAAACCTTTATAAACGCCTTTTATATCCAAGCGTATGCCGGGCGATCCAATTGTCATATTATTTAATCTTTTTCGGGGGAACGGGCGTCGGTAATATCGGCGGCATCTTCTTTAAGATATGCTGTTATCGTTACTGTTCCGTATTTTTCGGGAGCCGGATATACGGTATCATCGCTTTCATAGTTTTCCGGGACCTCGAACAGATGAACTTCATAGCCTTGTCCCTTGTCAGTCTCAAATTCGGCGATACCGCTTGCATCGGTAACGGAGAAAAGACACATTTCGTCATTGCAGAACTGCACTTCTGCGCCGGAAACAGGGTTGCCGAACTGATCCGTTACCAGCACCTTATAGACAGAATCTCTCTTTTCAGCATCTGCTTCGGCAGTCTCCGCGGATACGGAAGCGGCAGCAGTTGCAGTTGGCTCCTGCTGTCCGGATTTGCCGCAGCCTGCTGAAACAGCTGCACAGAAAACAAGGGTGACAACAGAGCAAAGTGTTTTTTTCATTGTATTTTCCTCTTTCCGATCCTGTATGTTTTCAATTTATTTCCCTCCATGACAGTTTTTTCATAAATTTATAGTATAATATTATATAACAAAAAACCGAATTTGTCCAGCGTTTTATCAAATATATCAGATCTGGCTGTGGAAATGTCGAAAATCGTAATTCAAGACAAATAAAGGTCAAAAACTTGACAAATGTTTTCAGCGGTATTATAATTGATATATAAAAATCATAAAGATACACTGAATTTTGCCCGGAAAGGACGTAATATATGAAAAAAATCAGAAATCGCATTCTTTCGTTCATTACAGCTGCAATGCTTGCAATTACAAGTGCCGTCGGGATCATTCCGGAGTTCTTATTTGCGGCCGGTGCAGAAACAGACCCGAGGATCATAGTGACTCTCGGAGACTCATATTCGTCCGGTGAGGGTATAAAGCCGTTTTACGGACAGGACGAAAAAGTCAGCGATTCTGCAGTGAATCAGGACTGGCTTGCGCATCGTTCTTCCAAAGCGTGGGCAGGAATGCTGACGCTTGACGGCGTTAACGGAACTATGGCAGATCACAGAGGTACTAACTGGTACCTGGCTGCGGCATCTTCGGCAGAGATAAAGCATCTTACGCAAACACAGGAAATAGAGTATAATTTCGACTGGAATGACACGGCATATACCGGTACTGCATCGCTTCCGGCACAGCTTGATATACTGAACGGGCTGGCTCTGACGTCCAATGACTATATCACGATCAGCATAGGCGGTAACGATATCGGTTTTGTAGATATTTTAACTGCTGCATTTACAAGTACCACCGAATACTTTCAGACGGGGATCGATGCGAAAAAAAGCCTTTTCTATTCCGGGTTAAAGAACGAACTTATTTCAGCATATAGAAACTTGGCAAGCGCGGCGGGAGATGCATCAATAATTGTTGTCGGCTATCCGTATCTTGTATCCGGCACCGGTATGTTTCCTTCTGACAAAGCGGCGATACTGAAAGATGCCGTTGACTGGTTTGATGATGAGTTGAGATCAATTGTAAACGATCTGCATGACAACAGCGGTCTCAAGATATATTTTGTCGATGTCAGATCCGATTTCGAAGGACACGAAGCATATTCGTCCCAGCCATACATAAACGAGCTGTATTTGCTCCTGTTTGAAACGGATCCTGATGAGATCGACAAGACCTCATTTGTCCGGAGTAATTCTTTCCACCCGAACGAAAGCGGTGCCGCATTATATGCCGCTGCAGTACAGGCACAGATAGACAGGATAGAGCACCCGTTTACCGTCACATTTGACAGCAGGGGAGGCAGCGCGGTTGCATCGCAGAGGGTCATAAGCGGTGAAAAGGCATCGGCTCCGGCTGATCCTTTCCGCGGCGAATCGGTTTTCATCGGCTGGTATGACAATGCCGGATGCACGGGCAGTCCGTTCGACTTTGAACAAACCGTGATAACTGCTGACAAGACGCTTTATGCGAAATGGATCATCACCGGCATCAGCTATACACCGTCTGTCCCGTCATACCCGACAAGCAACACTCCAACAGACACCGATCATACGGTTGCTGCTGATGACCGTCCGAACAGCGGCAGAGATGTGACTGCTGAAATAACGGGAAGCAAGGCGAAACTGACATGGGACGCTGTGCCCGGCGCAGAGAGCTATACAGTATATATCAAGAGAAACGGCAAGTACGAAAAGCTCCGGACTTTATCAAAAACTTCTCTTACGGTCTCCGGACTCAAAAACGGGAAAACATACGAATTCCTGATAAGATACAGCATTGGCGGAAATCTATCCGAAACAGCGGACTCCTATGAAATATCAGTGACAGCAAATTACAAGCCGGTCGTTTCGCTGACTGCTGACGAGGGAAGTATTGCGGTCAGGTGGAACAAAGTTGATAATGCAGAGAAGTACAGGGTTTTCAAGTATGTGAACGGCAAGCTGAAACTTGTCGCTGAGACTGAAAAGAACGCAGTCCGCATTACCGGCACAAAGGCAGGAAAGAAATACTCCTACACTGTAAAAGCGTATGTAAACGGTGAGTGGACGAAGGTCTCCGCAAGTAATATTGCGACCGTAACAGCAAAGTAATACAGAATTAAAAAAAGACGCAGGATCATTTGATCGTGCGTCTTTTTTCATCTCAATTAAACTGCTTAACCGGCAGCTGCGGACTTTTTGTTTTTAATTTTTTTCATTATTCTGACCACAGGTATCGATATCAAGATCGTGACAACTGCTGAGAAAACAAACCACAAAATAATGAGAAGCGGGGAAGTGGTTTTCTCAATATCCAGCACCATAAGAACGGACAGAGTATACCTTATTTCTAACCATTGGATAAAATATATCGTATTGATATTTGAACTGCAATATCTGACGAATGTACCAACCTTTGTTCCTTCGAGCTTTCTTAATACCAGATAACTGATTGCGAGCAAAGACATGACGATGCACATAGTCCACAGTGTTCCGATCATACTGGTGTGGTAATACAGATCATCGTATAAAACAAACATATTTCGTATATCTATACCGAAATACAAACAGCTTGACGTGAGAGATGCAAAGATGACCAGTGAAATGGCAAGAAGCTTTGTGTACATTTTCTTCTTGTCCTCGCATTTTTGCAGGTATTCGCCAAATACCATACCCGCTGCAGGGAAAACAAACCACAAAGTAAGTGGGAACGGAGTAAACGTGCCTGAAGGAATGATAAGACCAAGCAGACTTTGAATAATTCCCGGTTCAAAATCGATATTTGCTGCCCATATTCCGGCTGCCTGCATCAAAAAAGCAATCAGACATATCATAGTCGTTGATATCTTTAATTTTTTCATAAGCGCGACAGTCATGAATGCCATACCCGCAAAGTGAAGAATGTCAATAGTAAATATACCGGCGAGAAGATCATAATTGGTTTCTATGGTGTGACAACTCTATTTTAACAGATTTCGATCACTTTTTCTATTGTTTTTTGACTTTTGGTCTCACATCTATTGTAACACTACAAAAGGCGGTCCTGCGCAACTGCATTGCTATTGATTTTTGTGTTCAAATGTGATATAATAATTGAAATAAAAAGATTAATACACCTATCCTAAACAGTATTAATCAATGATGTTATATTCAAATTCGAGGAAATATTATCAAACGTAAATCAAATCAATATACAATATTCATCGGTCTTTCTGATCGTGAGACAGGAGTTCAGAAATTAGATGTTGAAAATTACCTTATCGTTTTAAAGTATGTTTGCAGCAACTATCATGTAGCTTTTTCGTTTCATTTGATGAATGGAGGATATTTTCACAATGACGGAAGATATATTGAGGAAAACACATTATCGCTTATGATGATCGACGTTCCGGAAAAGACCGTTTTAGAAATTGCAAAAGATATATGTGTATTTTTCAATCAGGAGAGTGTTATGGTCACCTCCTCTCCGACAAAAAGACTTTTTGTTAACGAACGCCTGAAATGAGACATACTCCGATCTGTCCCGGACAGGTTGATCCGAATAACAAGAGAGTCTTTATACAGTGTTAATGCTGAGTCCGTTATAATTTTCAACCCTTCCTGCAGTAATAACGCATCGGATACCGGAGATGAACTCTGAAACTGCCGTTTGCTTGTCAAAGCACAATATAAAGATATACTTACAGGAGGGAATTAATTATGTATGAAGTGCTGAATCAAATGCGCCGAAATGGGATCGAGGACAGGGAGAAGCTTCTTGCATGGTTTGACATCATGACAAGAAAACCTGTGGAAGTACAGACAAAACTGCTGCTGGAGCTGTTGAATGAAAACAAAGACACTGAATACGGAAAGAAATATGGATTTGCAAATATCAGCTCAATCGAAGAATACCGGAAACGGGTCCCGATCACCGAGTATGATGATTACGCGCCGTACATTGAACGAATGATAAATGACGGGGAAGAAAACCTTATTTGCAGCCAGAAGCCTGTCTGGTACAACAAGACGTCCGGAACTGTAGGCGTTCCGAAAAAAATCCCATACACTCAAAGAACACGGGACTGTTTTACCCGATACAGCCTGGGTTACCAATCCGGTTTTTTGTACAGGCATCTACAGGAAAAATATTTCGGAGGACGCTGGCTGAATCTGATACGCTGCGGAGGCTCCATAATCAGGCTCAATGACGGAACTCCTTACGGACCGATATCCGAGGCATCTCTGAGACCATATATCGACAAATGGCAGCACATTTTCCCCACTCCGAGTCAGGCAACATTTTCTCCGAAAGGCACCGATACAAGATACCTGAATGCAAGATATGCACTCTGCGACAAGGATCTGAACAACATAGCATGTACATTTACGGGCTTTATTCTTGATTTCTGCCGTTACATAGAAAAGAATTGGAAGCTTCTGGTAAATGACATTGAAAAGGGTGTTATAGATGACTCTACCGAGCTTCCCGAAGATTTAAGAGAGAGTCTCAGCGCTGAGCTCAGACCCGATCCGGAGCGCGCTGCAGAGCTGTCAGCTATCTTTGAGAAGGGATTTGATACTCCGTTTATCCCGAAGGTCTGGAAAGATCTTCAATTCGTTGTGGGCGGAGCTTCCGCAGGATTTGCAAGATACACAAATGAAGTACGCAGCAGGTATCTCGGAACAGACATACCATTTTACTACCGCGGAATTTCGGCATCAGAGGGCATTTTCTCTGTTCCTGTGGAGCTTGCGTCACATGAATCTGTTCTTATCCCGGATTCTCTGTTTTATGAATTTATTTCTGTTGACGAAGAAAACGCTGAGCCTGTCACTATGGACAGACTTGAGGTAGGAAAAAAATATGAGCTGATCATTACAAATCATTCGGGTTTCTACCGTTACCGAATGAAAGATGTGGTTTTGGTCACGGGTTTTCACAATGCTGCGCCTAAGGTTGAATTTCAGTACCGTATTGATAAGACTGTAAGCCTTATGGGAGAAAAGACTACGGAAATGGCGCTTCGTGTTGCCGCGGATAATACTGCAAAAGAATGCGGCTTTCTGCTGGTGGACAGCTCCGTCTATCCCGATACCGATGATGTCAGATATGTTTTCATTATGGAGATAGACCGTGTTCCAAAGGAACTGAATGCTGAAACTGTTATTGATTGCCTTGAAAATAATCTGGAGGCGGTAAATCCCTCGTATGCAGATAAGGTCAGAAACGGTCTTATAAAACCTGTGAAGCTTGTATTTGCACAGCCTGAGACTTATGTGCTTTACAAAGAAATGATGCTGATGAAAGGCAATTCGATCGCACAGCTCAAGCCTGTAACGGTAATAGGAAATGAATTGCAAAAGAATTTTTTCTTTGCACTTATCGAGGACTTTGAAGAGATCAAAAAGGTGTGCGGAAAAGATTAAAGATCTTATGCAAGAAATGAGGCTTTCGGGGATATTCCGGGAAAATGCGTCAGCCCTCCGGAGGTAAAGCTTTATCGGCTGATGCCCGGAATAATAAATCAGATATTTTCAGCCGGAATGAAAAAGAACTTGACAGGGAAGCTCTGTCAAGTTCTTTTGATTAATGGTGTGGGAGGGAGATAAAAAGGTTGACAACGGTGGGAGGGCGTGGTATAATGTTTTAGCATCTGAGAATGAGGTTATGCTAAATGTGGAAGGAGTACAACCAATGACTATCAACGAACAAAACGGAAAGTTGACTGTCGCCCTTGAAGGCAGGATAGACACAAACAATGCTCCGCAGGTCGGGAAGGAGATATTCGGCGCTGCGGAAGGTGTCACTTGCAGGCTGTGAATTGATATGTCAGAAAGGTCACGGCAAGGTTTATATAATGCGGTTAACAACAAAAATCCGAAAAAAGTAAAACCCGCAAAGTCGTTCTACAAGCGACTTTGCGGGAATATGGTGTGGTGACCCGTACGGGAATTGATTTATGCTCATTTTGTAGGTTTTATCGAATCGGCAAACCCTTTATTTAAGCGGATTTGCGATTTTCTGTCTTTTGCAACTTCTGGCTATTTATGTAGGTTTTTATAAGAATTACGGACAAGAATAATTAGCAACCTCAACTATTATTTAGGCTCCTCATATCATTATTGATGTGGGGAGTTTTTCTTTTCTGAGATAATTATATCACATATTTACTATATAATCAAGTCATAATAAAAAGTTTTCTTAACAATTGATACGATTATCTTCTCTGTTAGTTGTGGCTTGAAGTGCAATAAGGACCACATAAGCAAAGTTAGTTCGGCATAATCTCAGGCTTTCCTTATTCTTAGTTTACTGAAGGCAAAAGAGGAAAGCTGTGAAATAGGTGTGGAGCCCCAACGTAGATAAAACTGTGACCCCGTTCTATGCCTTTCGTATATGATATTTCTCTTGACATAAAGGCAGATCGGTGGTATAATAATAATGCGAACAGGAAGTGACAAAATGGCTGAAAAAGACGCAATAACAAAAGAGTATATGCAGGATAACGAAATATTCGCCGACGCGTTCAACTATTATCTCTATAACGGTGAGCAGGTGATAAAGCCGGAACAACTCAGACCTCTCGATACCACTCAGATAGTTCTTCCGTACGGAAGCGGGGAGCAGTCTGTACCCGAACAGAGATATCGTGATGTTCTAAAAATGGCGACGGCAATGACAGACGATCATGCAGCGTATTTGTTGCTCGGTATCGAAGATCAGTCGGAAATCCATAATGCTATGCCCGTAAAAAATATGTTTTATGATGCGGGACAGTATGTGAAGCAGGTCGAATCTGCGGCAAAATCCCACAGAGCTGCCGGAGATAAGCCGGAAACCAGCGCGGATTTTCTGTCGGGATTTTACAAGACCGATAAGCTGCTGCCGGTCATTACTTTAACGATGTATTTCGGAGCGGACGAGTGGAATGCACCGAGGGATCTGCACAGTATGCTTGCAGCGGATGAGAGTATTTTAAAGTTTGTGGATAACTACCGCATACATCTCATCGCTCCCGCGGATATAGCGGACGAGGATTTTGCGAAGTTTCGTACAGAGCTTAATCTTGCACTAAAGTATGTGAAATATTCCAAGAATAAGAATAAATTAAGTGATATGATACAGGAAGACACAGCATATCGCAAGGTTTCGCGTAAAACAGCCGATATGCTGAATATCGTGACTAATTCAGGTCTGCACTATGCAGAAGGAAAGGAGAGTGTTGATATGTGCGAAGCTATTGAAGGAATCAGGAATGATGCCAGAGAAGAAGGCAGAGAAGAAGGCAGAGAAGAAGGCAGAGAAGAAGGCGTTTTAAAAACCTTGGTAGATCTTGTTAAGGATGGTATTTTGACATTAGCCGATGCTGCCAAACGAGCAAATATGTCAGTCTCCGAATTTGAGGTAAAATCCGGGTTAAAGGCTTGAATAAGCCGATGAAAATGCTCTTCAATGATAAAGAAACCGCTCGCTGTTATGGGCAATTGAACCGAACCAGTAAAAACGAACAGTGACAAAAAAGACCTCCTATGGTATAATAGAAACCATAGGAGGTGTTTTCATGACAAGAAGTTACAGACACATACAAGAGTATGAACAAGAAATACTTGAACTGAAAGAGAAAG
>JAFVBZ010000078.1 GCA_017479645.1 Ruminiclostridium sp.
CCCCAGATCATGTGCAAGCTTAACCGCCTGCTCTTTGTATTCCTTGTCATATTTTTTTGTGCTTCCCATTATTGACACCGTCCTTTTCCTTATTTTATTATTTTGAACGTAATGTGTCAAGTTTTATTATATCATATCAGATTGTAGCTTTTATAACTTATCTTTTTATGCCAAATGATGATACAAGTGTTGAAGAAGAAATTACAAGTTTAGAAAAAGAGATAGATAATCTTGAAACGTCATTATCAAAACGAATAATAAAGAAAGAAGATATTAATAAGGAAATTGAGAAACTGAAACCTATAATTACATGAAAGAATAGCATTAGCGCAGCGTACATATTTAGAAGCAATGTGTACGCTGCGCTATTTGTCTAAAATGTATGGGAAATGCCTAAAGATGTTGAAACGGTTATGTAAAAGCGACGAATTTATAATTGAACATCATTTTTACTTGAAATTGTCACACAAACAGTTTATAATTAATGTGTAGGAAAAGGTAAATAAGATGTGAAAAAACGCAGACAGGAGAAGTCTGCACAATTTGGTGATGTCTATGGACATATTTAATGTGTTTTCATTGCTCGGAGGTCTTGCACTGCTGCTTTACGGTGTAAAGCTCATGGGTCAGGGTCTCGAAAAGAAAGCCGGCGGAAAGCTGAAAACTCTGCTTGCAGCCGCAACCTCAACAAAATTCAAGGGATTCCTGCTGGGTGTAGTCATAACCGCCGTTATCCAGTCCTCTGCCACAACCACGGTTATGGTAGTCGGATTTGTAAACTCCGGTATCCTCACGCTCGGACAGGCTATCGGCATTATCATGGGCGCTAACCTCGGTACGTCCGTAACGTCGTGGATAATGTCGCTTATCGGCGTTGACAGCGATGTTATGTGGGTGCAGTTCCTTAACCCGCGCACATTCACGCCGATAATCGCTTTCGTAGCAATAATAATCCTGCTGATATTCAAGAAGGACTCCAAAAAGACAGATACTGCATCTATCCTCTTCGGTCTTGCATTCCTGATGTACGGTATGCAGATAATCACCGATGCAGTTTCCGGGCTCAAAGATGTTCCGGAATTTGCGCAGCTCATGGGTATGTTCTCAAACCCGCTGCTCGGTGTGCTTGCCGGAGCCGTTATAACCGCAATAATCCAGTCGTCCGCGGCTTCCGTCGGAATACTGCAGGCGATCTCGCTCAACGGTCAGCTCACCTATTCCAGCGCGATCCCGATCATCATGGGTCAGAACATCGGTACCTGTGTTACAGCGATGATATCGTCACTTGGCGCGAATAAGAATGCAAAGCGCGCCGCGTTCATACATCTGAGCTTCAACACGATCGGTACGCTTGTATGGCTGTCGATATATTCTCTTGCGAACGCACTGTTAAAGCCTGCGATATCGAGTGAAGCCGTAACGCCGCTCGGAATTGCGATCTGCCATTCAGCCTTCAATATCCTTACAATAGTAACTCTTGCGCCGTTCAACAAACTGCTTGAAAAGCTGGCGTGCATTGTTATCAGAGAAGGCACCGACAAGGGCGAGTTTGCGCTGCTCGATGACCGTCTTATCTCTACACCGCCTATCGCTATTGACCGCAGCCGCACGGTTGCCGTAAATATGGCGCATGAAGCTGAAAATTCACTCAATATCGCTTTTGATACTCTTTTCGATTACAACGAGAAAAAGGCAAAGAAAGTCCGGGAAATGGAAGAATCCGTGGACATGTACGAGGACAGCCTCGGCACATACCTTGTCAAGATCAGCAATCAGGATACTTCCGAAGCCGACAGCCGCGAAGTCTCCGAGCTTCTGCACATGCTCAGCGATTTTGAGAGACTGAGCGATCACGCCGTAAATATTGTGGAATCCGCGGAGGAGATACGGGATAAGGAGCTCCGGTTCTCCGATGAAGCAGTTTCGGAGATAAAGGTAATGATCGCGGCGGTAAGCGAGATACTCGATATGTCTATATCGGCTTTCGAAAACAACGATCTTCGCAAAGCTGTTGCAGTCGAACCGCTGGAGCAGGTGGTAGATAAGCTTAAAGTTCAGATAAAATCGGCGCATATCGAAAGACTGCGCAAGCAGGAATGTACGATAGAAATGGGATTTGTTCTTTCTGACCTGCTGAATGACCTCGAAAGGATCTCCGATCACTGTTCCAACATCGCTGTCTGCATGATCGAGATAGCGCACGAGAGCTTTGATATGCACGATTACATCAATCATCTCAAGAGCGAGAAGAACGGAGAATTCAACAGCGACTATGAGTTCTACCGTGACAAATATTCGCTCAAAGAGATAAAAGCGTAAGAAAAAAGAATAGGTACTGCCACCGGGTAGTAAAGATACTGAAAAAGCATCTGTAAATGTATCGTTAGGTCTTAGAAGATACATTGACAGGTGCTTTGTTTTTGGAGGTAATATGAATTTTCTGCGTAAAGCGAAAGGATATTTTTCAAAAGGCGAGCTTGTTCTGCTGATATCGTCCGTGGTGCTGATAATAACAGCATTTGTGATTTTCGACAGGGAGAACTGGCTGACGCTCGCGGCATCTCTTATCGGTGCGGCATCGCTTATTTTCTGCGCAAAAGGACACCCTGCAGGGCAGTTCCTTATGATAGTATTCAGCATTCTGTACGGGATAATTTCCTATTCTTTTGCGTACTATGGCGAGATGATAACCTATCTCGGAATGACCGCGCCGATGGCAGTGCTGTCGCTGGTGTCGTGGCTCAGGAACCCGTACAGCGGCGAGAGCCGTGAGGTAAAGGTGAACCGCATCGGAAAGGGCGAGCTGACAGTGATGATACTTCTGACGGCTGCGGTCACCGCCGCGTTTTATTTCATACTCGGTGCTTTCGGTACATCAAACCTTATTCCGAGCACAGTTTCCGTTACCACGAGCTTTGCTGCCGCTTATCTCACGTTCCGCCGCAGTCCGTTCTACGCGCTTCTCTATGCATGCAATGACGCGGTGCTGATACTGCTCTGGGTGCTTGCGGCAATGGAGGACAGGGCTTATATCTCGGTAGCGGTATGCTTTGTGATGTTCCTTGCCAATGACCTGTACGGCTTTGTGAGCTGGAGGAGAATGGAGAAGCGTCAGAAAGCCGGGTGAGTTATTTTACTTTAAGGCTGCGCAGATATGCCTTGTGTTCGTCGGTGACGCGGTAGCTTTCTATCGCTTTCTGTATTGCCTTGTTGTGCGTCCATGTATCAAGCCGGTGCTGCTCTATGAATGGCAGAACCTCGTCGTAATGTTTTGCGAGGGCGGTTGCGAAGTACCATGCCGTCATCATATTCACATAGTATTCGTCCGAGCGTATTTTCGCGGCTTCCCCGGCATATTTCACATCAAAATCGTCATCGAGAAAATACCGCATAAGCACGCCGATACCGAACCGGACAGTATATGTGTGACCGGAACGGCGCCACTGCGCCGAGCGTTCCAGAAGCATGGGCTTGTTCTTTCTGAAGACTTTCGGAGCAAGGGAATCGCAGGTCTCCCAGTTGTCGATGTACGGCAGGAACAGCTCCGTCGCTTTCATACACTCGTCAAAGTCCTTCATCGTGTTCAGAAACTGGGCGTGAATGTAGTTTTCTTCAAGATAGAAGTGGGGAAGTGCATTCATAAAACCGCCGATATCCGCGTTTTTGTACAGCGCGGCTATTTTTTTGAGCTCCGGCGAACGTACCCCGATAATATGCTCCCTGCCTATATTCGGAATAATTGCGGAATTGAAATCCCCGTATTCCTTATCCTGCATTTCAAAAAGATTTGCGCGTATTTCTCCGGTAAGTTCCATGACGGTTCTCCTTTGCTGTCTGTTCTTGATACTAATGTTACAGCAGATCAGCGGTTTTGGCAATTCGGGATATAAACAAATTTGAGAAGTTCTTTTTGTGCATCTTGCGGCGGCTGTATCCGGGAAAAATTTCCGGTGCCGGAAAATGATGATTCTTCTTGCAATCGTTTCCGGATAATGTTATAATGTAAGCGAGGTGGTAAACAGTGAAGAAACTACATACTATACTGAGAAAATTTGCGGCTGCTGTGACCGCTGCGGCAGTCTGTTTCTGTGCGCTTGGACTTTCGGTTTCAGCTGAAAGCTCATCGTTCAGAGGAACGGTAACCGCATCGGAAAGCGGGATAAATACAGGCGGCATACAGATCGAGATATACGGTTCCCGGCTGAAATACTCGAAGTACGGGCTCAACCGTTACGAGCATTATTACAGCAAGACGGTGACGACAGGCTCCGACGGTTCTTTCTCGTTCACAAAGCCCACCGGAAAGGTTCTGCTTCGGGTGAAGCCCGATTCGCTTCCGGCAGGTACAGGCATATCAAACGAAACGCTTCTTGTTTCCGGAAGTTCCGACAGTACCCTCACACTCTCCCGTGTTAAAAGCATAGGCATCACTTCGCTGAACGGCGGTACCGGCTATAACATTACTCCGAAAAACTCTGCGGGGAAGATAATATATGCACCTGTGACGGTTCGTGACAGCTATTCCGCGAATATGAGCAATATCGGCTACAGCGACATAAACAACGTAAAGGTGAGCAGGAAAGTCACTGCAACCGCAGGAAATGTGACTGCAAGCAAGACGATCGACGTTGATATCTCGGAATGCACAGTTTCCGGAAAGCTTGCAAGACTTCTTGAATACGGCATCATCACCGAAGCCGACAAGGAGCGGATACTTGATGAGAACAAGACGGATACCGCGGTAGCCGAGGACGAAAGACCGCAGTACATAGATGAGCGGACGTTCACCGCAGGCAATTTCATGCTCCACTATGAGAACGGCACGCCGTATGCAGACGACTATACCCGCATTTTCGCTGATATTGTAGATACATTTTTCGTCAAGTACGACTTTGATGAGCCATACCATGAGTTTGTAAGCGGGAGCGTTACCCGACGTGACGCATATTATCACATCTATCTCGTAAGCCACGGGGCGATAAGCATAGATTCATATGTTGCGCCGCGCTCGGTAAGCGGACGCTCCAAGAAGATAGATCTTAACGATGTGACAAAGGGCGGGTATGTTGTGCTTGATCCGAACGAGGATCTCTCCGCGTATGCAAAGACTATGTCTCATGAGATGTTCCACGGCATAATCTACCGCTACACCGGAAAGAATGTTGCCGCATGGTTCGAGGAAGCTTTCGCAAATTACGGCGCACTGCTCTATATGGGCGAGATGAACAGCTCTCTCAGAACGCAGACAGCCAGATACCTTAAAAGCACCCAGTACCAGCTCAGCAGCATATCTTCCTATCGTTCGAGACAGTACGGGGAGATGCTTATACCGCTTTACATACATAACAAAATGGGCGGTGTTAGCACGATAAAGAAGATAATGTCGGCGTATTCCAAGACATCGAACTCTCTGACCGCGATCACGAACGGACTTAAGTCCGCGAATAAAGCATATACTTTCGGAAAGATGATGAACGGAGCGGCAGATTTCAGCGCATTCACGAAATTCTACAAACTGCCCGGAACATCGGTCTCCGCGAACATCGGGACTAATGCGCGAAGAACGGTATCTTACAGCTTTACGGGTACGGGAGTGCGTTCCGTATCGGATATGACACTTGAAGCAAACTCCGCGGTATATTACGAATTCAAGGCAGGTTCGTCGGATAAAAAGACGCTTACGGTTACGGTGAGAACGCCCTCCGGTCTGTCGGATTCCTCGTATAACCTTATCCTGCAGGGAAAATCGACTGTCATTCCGGTGCGCGGTACAAGCTCGGAGTTCATGACCTTTGAGGTAACGGATTTCTCTTCAAACGGAACAAAGACTGCTGTACTTTCCGCGGTGAACGATTCCGTAAAAACAGCGAACAAAACGGTATTTTCCGTAAACGCATATCTGCATTAAAGGGGGCATTGAATTGACGATCAACATGAACGAAGGCTGGGTAATGTCATTCGAGGGGAAAGAATATGAATGCAGTGTACCCTGCTCGATGTACAAGGTGCTTCTTGAGAACAAGGCTATCCCGGATCCCTACTACCGGGAGAATGAATACATCTCGACTGACCTGTCACGCAAAGATGTGACATTCACAAAGAGCTTTGACGTTAGCGCGGAAACCCTTTCCGCACAGCGCCGGTTTCTCCTGTTCCGCGGCATTGATACGCTTTCGGAAGTGTTCCTGAACGGTGAAAAGCTGCTGGATACCGATAATATGCACTGTACATGGGAAGTGCGTATCGACGGGATCCTCCGTGAGCACAACAAGCTTGAAGTGCGCATAAAATCACCTGTCCGTTACATAGAAAGCGAAAATGAAAAGCGTCCGATATGGGGCGTCGGCGAGTGTATGAAAGGCTATCCGCATCTCCGTAAGGCGCACTGCATGTTCGGCTGGGATTGGGGACCGATGCTGCCGGATATGGGTATCTGGCGCGATGTAGAACTGCACGCGAATAACGGCGGACGGCTGCGCGGAGTGCAGGTTTATCCGGAACCCGGACTTGATGAAAAAGGGGCGGATCTGCATATTGAAGCTTTTACGGAAGAATGGGATCTTGACGTCGGGCGGCACTGCGAATGCAGGGTAACTGCGCCGGACGGAAAGATCGTATATGACGGTGCTTTCCCGGAAAACGAGACGGTGCATATCACAGACCCGCAGCTCTGGTGGGTGCGCGGTCTGGGCGGGCAGCCGCTCTACACGGTCACAGTTTACCTTAAAGACAGCACCGGCGCAGTGCTTGACGAGGTCACGAAGCGTATTGGACTGCGCACGCTCGTTATTTCAAAAGACAAGGACGAGTGGGGCGAGGAGTTCTGCTTTAAATGCAACGGCATCAAGGTTTTCGCAATGGGCGCGAACTACATTCCCGAAGACCAGATTGTCACACGTATGACGAAGGAAAAGACAGATAAGCTGCTTGAGGAATGCGCTGCGGCAAACCATAACTTTATCCGCGTATGGGGCGGCGGAATTTACCCCTCCGACAGCTTCTATGACAAGTGCGATGAGCTTGGTATCATAGTTTGGCAGGACTTCATGTTCGCCTGCTCCGCTTACCGGCTGACCGACAGCTTCCGTTCGACGGTGGAACACGAGATCGCGGACAACATCGAGCGTCTGCGTCATCACCCGTCGCTTGGCTTATGGTGCGGGAACAACGAGATCGAGAGCGCATGGGTAGGCTGGGGACTTCCGGAGGACGAGGAATGCAAACGTGATTACCTGACGCTTTTCGAGGAGATCATCCCGCGCCTGCTCCGTAAGCTTGACCCGGAGCGCGCCCCGTTCTATCACCCCTCCTCTCCCTCATCTGGCGGCGGTTTTGCGGACCCGTCATCAAATAAGGCGGGGGATATGCACTACTGGGCAGTGTGGCACAACTTCAAGCCGATCGAAGATTTCCGCCGGAATTACTACCGTTTCTGCTCGGAATACGGCTTCGAGAGCGTTCCGGATATAAAGACGGTGCTGACGTTTGCCGATGAGGGCAGGGGAGACCTTGATCTCTGCGGGAATGTCATGCAGGCGCATCAGAAATGCCTGCTCGGAAACGAGAAGCTTATGTTCTATCTTGCGCAGACGGTCAACTATCCCTGCGATTTCAGACGGCTGATATACTGCTCCCAGCTCATGCAGGCTGACTGCATACGTTCGTCGGTGGAGCACATGAGACGTGCGCGGGGCAGGTGCATGGGTTCCGCTTACTGGCAGCTTAACGACAGCAATCCGGTCATCTCGTGGTCCGGCATTGATTATTACGGCAGGCTGAAAGCTCTGCATTACGCTTCCCGCCGGTTCTATGCACCGGTGCTGCTCAGCTGTGACGACAGTGATCCTGCTTCACCGGCGCTTTACGTCACCAATGATACCCGTGAGGACATCTCCGTCAAGGTGATATGCAGGCTTCGCCGCAATACCTCGGAGGTGCTGTGGGAAATGTCGGCTGACGCTAAAATTCCCGCGTTGAGCGCAGAGAAAGTGATGACCGCGGATATAGCCGATAAGATGCAGGAGCGGGCTGACAAGCGCACAAAGTATCTTGAATACGAACTTATCCGTGATGACGCGGTAATATCCCGCGGTACAACACTTTTTGTGCGTCCGAAGGAATTTGAGTTTCTGCCGGTAAGCATAAAGCCGGTGATCTCCGAAACTGGCGACGGTTTTGAAGTAACGCTGACAGCGGACAGCTTCGCAAAGAGCGTGTGTCTCTCGCTGAAAGACTGCGACTGCACTTTCTCGGACAACTGGTTCGACATTCACGGCAGCGAACCTGTCACGGTCACGCTGTCCGATACGGGGGAACTGTCCCGCGAGGATATCGCCGGTCAGCTTGAGATCGTCAGCTATTGAGTATTCCGTTGATCCGGCAGACTGAACAGAATGAAAAGAGGAGCACATTTAAGTGTTCCTCTTTTTAATACTGTCTTTTTCCGATCTCCCAGAATGCCACTGCGCTTGCAGCCGCGACATTCAGCGAATCTACCCCGTTCGACATCGGTATCTTTACCGTGTACCGGCAGGCTCCGATCGTTTCCGGTTTCAGCCCGCTGTCCTCCGTGCCGAAAAACAGCGCGATCTTTTCCTCCGCGCAAAGCTTCCGGTCATCAATGGGGACTGTGTTCCCGCGAAGCGCCATTGCCGCGCAGACAAACCCCATAGCGTCAAGGGTGTGTACATATTCCGGGGAGCTTTCGTGAATAAAACTCCACGGGAGCTGAAAGACCGTTCCCATGCTCACCCGTACAGTACGGCGGAAAAGCGGATCGCTGCACGAGTCCGTCAGCAGCACGGCATCAATGCCGAGTGCGGCGGCAGAGCGGAATATCGCGCCGATATTCGTCTGGTTCATTATCCCTTCGAGTACAGCGATACGGCTTGCGCCGGCGAGAATATCCGTTATGTCCGGAACCGGCTTTCTCCGCATTGCGCACAGAAGCCCCTGCGTGAGCCGGTAGCCTGTGAGCATTTCGAGTTTTTCTCTGTCCGCGGTATAGATCGGGATATCGGCGCATCTCTCCGCTATATCCGCGGCGCGCCCGGTAATGCAGCCGCGCTCGGCAAGCATAGAGACAGGCTCGTAACCTGCATCGAGCGCGGTGCGTATTACTTTCGGGCTCTCCGCTATGAACAGCCCGTGCCGCTGCATAAGTTCAAGCTCGGAAGTATTCGTGTACGGAATAAGCTCCGGCATTGAAAGATCGTGAATCTCAATTATTTCTGCCATATTATATAACCCGGATCCGGCTTATGGTTGGTTTGCGATAACGCCTTGCCGAAAATAAGTCTTGTTGGTGTCTGACCGTCAGAATCCTGCATACTTTGTTTCTTCTGAATTGCATTCGGACAGACAAGATGTCCGTTATTATTCTATCATAATTCCCGTGCAAAGTCAAATTAATAAACCAATCATTGCAAATCCCGCTATTGCACGATCAGAGATATCTGAGAAGCTCGTCTCTTATGCCGTCAAGTCTTGCGTCGCTGAGACCGAAATCCATTTCCTTGTAGCACCATGCGCTGCGTCCGATACCATACTTTTCAAACACGGAATTGATAGCCTTGTACCATTTCAAAGTATCTTCGGGCGTAGCGAGATCTATGACCCCGTATTCTCCGCAGTAGAGAACGGTGTCATTGGCTTTTGCCTTTTCGATAGCGGGCTTGAATAGCTCCTCGAAGTATTCGGGAGTTGCGCCGCTTTCCTCGTATGTTATATCCCGGCTTACATCGAACTGTTCGGGATCTACCCACGCGGCGTGCTGATGCGTGAATTCAAGCGGATCGTAGCAGTGGAAGTTATAGACGATATTCTCGTCGTAAGGCGCGTCGAGATCGGCAACGGCGCTTACGCTGTTGTTCCAGTAGCTTCCGACGAGTATCGGAGTGACCGGTGCGATCTTTCTTATCCTGCCGATGCACACTTTTGCGATGCGGTTCCATTTCGGGCTGAACGCCTTATCGGTCACCTCGTTGAGCAGCTCAAAGGCGATATGCTCCGGATCGGAAGCGAATCTGCGCGCGATCTCTTCCCAGAGCTTGTAGAAACGCTCCTGGAGCTCTTCGCTGTCGAAGAAGCCGGATTCCTGCTCGCCCTTATCGAAGGAGAACCCTGCTGTTTTGTGCAGGTCTATGATGATGTTTAGCCCGTTCTTTCTGCATTCGTCAACAGCCCCTGAAACATAGCCGAAACCGGTATCGCTGTAGCCTCCGTTGCCGTCTTCGAGAATGTTGAAATCTATCGGGATACGGACATGATCCGCGCCCCATGAAGCTATTTTCCGGATATCTTCGGATCTTATAAAGTTTTCAAGTCTGTCCTTGCTGTAATCACACTGTGAGAGCCAGCCGCCGAGATCAATACCTTTTCTGTAGCCTTTAAATTCTTTCATAAGAAGTGATCCTTTCTGCATTTTATGTACATATTCTATCATATATCGCAATGCAATTATATCATAAATTTGCTTTTCTTGTCAATATTTTGTTTGCTTTTGCAACAATAATATGATATAAAACACAAAAATACGATATTACTGAAAACGAATACATGATATAATGTGATTGTAAGATAAAGGCAGAAAACTTTATCAAAGGAGGAGCAAACTATGAAAAAGAACACAATTTTACCTATTTTAGTTGCAGCGCTTATGCTTGGGTCATGTGCGACACAGCCCGCTGAAACCACAGCGATGCAGACCGCGCTTGACACTGCTGCCGCCGTAATGACGGAAGCCGCGGAGACCACAGCTGCACCTGCTGCCGATGACGGGTCGATGTATGCCGATCTTTCCGGAGGAATGCCGGCGAACTTTGAAGCTTCCGACGGCTGGACAAACGGCAGTATGTTCAATGTAACATGGCGTGCGGACAACGTCACATTCAATGACGGAAGAATGCAGCTCGTGATCGACAACGACAAGAAGCCGAAGGGCGGGATACCTTATTCCGGCGGAGAGTTCAGAAGCAAGGACTTCTACGGCTACGGACTTTACGAGGTGAGCATGAAGGCTATAAAGAATGACGGGGTTGTTTCCTCGTTTTTCACCTACACAGGTCCTTCCGACAACAACCCGTGGGACGAGATCGACATAGAGATCCTCGGCAAGGACACCACGCAGGTGCAGTTCAACTACTTCGTTGACGGAAAGGGCGGTCACGAGTATATGCACGAGCTGGGATTCGATTCTTCCGCGGATTTCCACACATACGGATTTGAGTGGCTTGAAAACAGCATCGCATGGTATGTTGACGGAGTTGAAGTACACAAGGTAGAGAAGGATCCTTCCAAGCTTCCCAAGACAGAGAGCAAGATAATGATGAACGCATGGTGCGGTACCGGTGTTGACGGCTGGCTGAACGCATTCACCGACAAGAATGTACCGCTCACCGCCGAGTATGAATGGGTCCGCTTCACACCTGCCGGCAAGTAAAAGAGAAGACAGAATAGATCAGATTAGACCGGGGGAAACCTTTCTGAAGAAAGGTTCTCCCCCGTACCCCTTTCCAAAGACTTTTTACTCGCTTCGCGTTCATTATCGGAAACAGTGCATATAAAAAATGAGACAGGACTTCATAATAGATCCTGTCCGTTCTTTACGCTTTCTCTTCAAGTTCCGTATTACGGGAATTGTTTAGGGGGTCCAGCCCCCTTTTTTAAAGGGGGCTGGCGCCGTCCGCGCAGGACAAAGCGCGTAAGCGCAAAAAACACATCACCCCACGGCTTACGCTGCGGGGTGATGTGTTTTTGGGGAGGAGGAGCAAACTCCTTATCGATTGTTAGATGAGATCCTGATTAATTGGTGAGCGAGTCAAGCTTTTCGTTTGCTGTGTCGAGAAGTGTCTGGAGCTCATACTTGATCTCTTCAACTGTTTCAGACCACGGAATGCCCGCGTTGTAAGTTTCCTTCGAGGGATTCAGTACGCAGTCGTAAACATCGTCATTTACTGCCTTGAAATATTCAAATACAGGGTGTGCTTCCGTAAGCTCTCTTGTCTTGAGCAGCATATCGTACATTTCCTGTGTCCAGCCGTAGTCCTCAAATACCTGGTTCTGCTCGATCTCCTTGACCTTTTCGTTGTCACGGCAGGTCATTACACAGTTGAGGTAAGCGGCGGTACCCTTCGGGTTCTTTGCTCCCATAGGTATCGAGAAGCCCTTGATAACGCTGGGCAGGTAATAAGCGTCTGCGCTGGGGCATTTAGGCATCGGAACGAACATTACATCTTCCGGATCGCCGAATACTGCCTTATTCTCGGGTTCAAACAGAACGTAGGAGCCCTGGGGGAAGAACAGAGTCTTGCCGTTTGCGATATTTTCGGGGTGAACGGACCAGCCGTATTCACTCTTCGGAACGGGGTAGTCGTTTCTCTTGAGCTTGAGCATGAATTCCTGAACGCCAACGATGCTCGGATTTTCGAGGTTGCTTACAAGCTTTCCGTCCTTGAAATCAACGTAGGGAACGCCGGAAGTTACTGCGAATGCATTCTCAAATTCCCAGCCGTCAATGCCGAACTTTTCGTCGGGTCTGCTGTAGAACTTCGCAATCATATCATAGAACGTATCCCAAGTCCAGTTGCCCTCTTCGAGAAGCTGTGCGGGATCCGGGAGACCGTTCTCTTCTATCGTCTTTTTGTTGTAGATCACAACAACGCCTGCATCTGTGGAAGTAGCGCCGATGTAATGTCTGCCCTTGATGCTGAACATATCGTTGACGTGCTTCATAGGAGCCCAGAGCTCGGAATCAAAGTCAACGTAGTCGTCCATAGCCTGGAATTTTCCTTCGATGACCTTGCCGGGGAAGATATCGAGGTCTTCCGCGCTGAACATATCCGGGGAATCGTCACCGAGCACCATGGTTGAAAGCTTGTCATAACGGTCATCCCACGAGCAGAGGATAGGTTCGATGTGACCGCCGCACTTTGTCTCGAACATCTCAAGTGCAACGCTCTTGGGCTTTCCGGCAGCGGGATTGAGGTCAAAGTTTGCGAGCAGGCGCACGGTCTTGTTCTCAAGTTCCTCGAAATCGGTCTCGATCTCCTCGATAGCCGCCTGGTCCTCTTCCTTGAGTGTTGCGGGAGGTGTAGTTTCTACAGGTGCCGTGGTATCGGCAGCCGTATTTTCGGAAGCCGGTCTTGCAGACGATCCGTTTCCTCCGCCGCATGCTCCGGCGGTAAGTACGCATGTAAGTGCAAGAGCTGCGGATAAAAGCTTCTTATTTTTCATAGCTATCATTTCCTTTCTGTATGAATTTGCTCCTTTAAGGCTTTTCTGCCTTTCTTTGATTTGATTATAGCAGATAAAGCGCCCGGATAATATCGTAAAATTGCATTTTATTTCATTTTTTTGTTGCTTTTTCTCTGTGTTTGTGTTATTATTATAGTATAATGAATGCACGGGGGAGGGCATATTCATGGCTGAAAAGACTGATATGAGCAAGCTTCTGTCCGAAGCGGAGTTCCGGAACAGGGAATATATGATAACTCACCTGTCTTATGACAGGGAAATGGAGTTCTACCAGAGCGTGAAAATGGGCAATATCGAAGAGACCCAGCGCCTGTTCAAGCCTTTGTCCAGTGAAGGACTCGGCAAGCTGAGCGAGGACAGTCTCCGCAACCTCAAATACCACCTTATAATAACGATAGCGTTCGTGACACGTTACTGCATAGAGGGCGGGCTTAATATGGAGGAAGCGTATAATCTCAGCGATATCTATATCAGACGCGTTGACGGCTGTACATCAGAGAAAGAAGTCCATTCGATACACCGGGAAGTTGTTGATACCTACGTCCACAGAATGAACAAGCTTCATCAGAGCCGTGCTTTTTCCCGTCCCGTCATCGTCTGCATCGACTACATCTATGACAATCTGCACTCAAAGATACTGCTTGACGATCTTGCCGACATCACGGGGCTGAGTGCGCCGTATCTTTCCAAGCTTTTCCATAAGGAGACGGGAATGACGATCAAGCAGTACATTCTCGGCACAAAGGTGCAAGCAGCAGAAAACCTGCTTAAATTCTCGGACTATCCTTGCTCGGACATCTCCCAGTACCTCGGGTTCGGCACCGAGAGCCACTTTATCTGCGTATTCAAGAATTACACCAAGACCACGCCGAAAGAGTACCGCGAACGGTTCTTCCGTACACGCTGGGGCGACAGGAGCGCTGCAAAGAAGAAAGCGGAAAAGAAAGAGTAAATTTCTGATATAAATATTAATAACGTGATATAAAATAACCGTCTTTTGTGGTACATTATAGTTGTCAAGGGGAGAAATCCAAATACGGGAAGGTTACGCAGACCTACCCGAAAACACGAAAGGAAAGGTTATATTATGAAACTCACAAAGATCATTGCCGTGATCGCAGCATCGGCAGCTGCAGTAGCATCTCTCGCAGTAAGCGTTACCGCTTACGACATCAACAAGGATCTCAAGACCGGCTGGAGCGTAAGCACAGTTATCCCCGGCGAAGAGTTTGAAGATGCAGACGCAAACTCCGTTTTCACAATCACATTTGAAGCCGACGCTTCTCTCGCAGAGAAGGAAGGACATAACTACTGGTGCATAAAGCCCATGCTGAATGATACAGGCTGGCCGTTCATTGATTCTCTTGTTGGACCCACACTCTCCGACGGTAAGGATTCTTACGTTATCCAGCCCGAGGAAACAGAGATCAAGTTCACAGTTCCCGCTGAAAAGCTTGAAGAGCTCCAGGTTGCAGGTATGGCAATAATGGGTCACGGAATCAAGCTCGGCACATTCTCTTTCTCCAACAGCGAGACACTTGCAGCAGCTCCCGCAGCAGAAGCAGAAGCTCCTGCAGAAGCAGCAGCTCCCGCAGCCGACGTACAGGCTGAGACAGAAGCAGCTCCCGCTCCTGCAAAGAACGACAAGAATCCTCGCACAGGCACGACCGATATCGTAGTATTCGGCGCACTTGCACTCGTTTCCGGTGCTGCTATGGCTGCATCGAGAAAAAGAAAGTAATTAATGAATTATAAATATTGAGAGAGAAAAAATAACAAACAACCCCCTGCACGGTTCAATGATCGTGCAGGGGGTATTTTCATGCTGTAAAGAAAAGCCAGTAGTATTTAAGAAGCATTATGATAGAGAGCGTAAAGACGAATCCGACGGAAGCGGCGAGGTAATATACCCTCATTCGCTTCGTCTTTATCAGTATCGCGCTTGCCAGCCCGATCCAGATACATGAGACCATAAGTGAGGTCACTATCAATATCATAGGGAGCAGGAAAGTGAACTCGTAATGGAATAAATGCTCCGCGGTATATAGGACGATGCCGGTAACGAACGGGACAAATCCGAGCGGCAATACCGCAAGCCCCCAGTTCTTTCTGTGAGCGCGGAAAAATCCGACGTTGAGAACGCCCAATATAAGTGCTATTACAAGACATTCGCCCGCCATAACTGCCTCCGTCCTTGCTTCGGGATTTATCCGAGGAATCCCTTTACTATGCTTTCAGCCTTTTCGTTGTCGCTTGTTACGAGATAATATACCCAGTTTCCTGTCTGCTTTATCACAGCGCTGTCGATCTTGTACATCTCATCGGGAGTGTATGTCTCATACGTTTCCTTCTGATAAGCAAGTCTGTCAACAACTGCTTTTACGGCAGCATCTGCATTGTCGCTGGTTTTGAAGCGGAACACTGCGATCTCGTCCGGATATGCACCCGAAGCGCAGATATAATATGAGAAATCCTCTATTGCATCAACATCAAGTCCGTCGAAGTAATCCGGCAGGGATTCCTTTTTCTTCTCGAAAGCCGAGTTTATCGGAACTTCGTCGAGCACAGCCTTTGTGATATCAGCTGCGTTTACATCTGCGGCAGGTTCTGCTGCTGCGGTATCTGCCGTTGCAGGAGCCTCAGTTGCCTTGGTGGTGGAAGCGGGAGTGTTTCCTCCGCAGGAAGCCGCGGTTACGGCAAGAACTGCGGTAAGCATTGCCAATAAGATCTTCTTTTTCATTTTTTTCTTTTCCTTTCTTTTTTCTCTTTTTATATTTATGACCGTGAGATCAGCTCACTGACGACTGGAAGAATGACAGCATACGCTTGTAAGCGGCACCGAGAAAATGCAGTCCGTCCGCTTCCGCGTATGTTTTTGAAAAATAACCGTCCTCGTTCAGAAGCTGTGAACAAAGATCGAGGTATGTGACACCGGCTTCCGATGACATAGTTTTCAGCCGGGAGTTATAATCGTTCACCATATCCATTGTTTCCTGACCTGCATCGTTATGTGCTTTTGTGACAGGCGGTATCGAAACTACGCAGACAGTGCTGTCCGGGCAGACCGCTTTAAGGTCTTCAACCAGCAGCTTCATATTGTTTGCCATATTCGCGTTGCCCATATACGCAAGCCCGTTTGAGCCAAGCATGATGTATATCCGCGCAGGCTGGAGACCCTGTGCTTTTGATACAGCTGTCATACCTTTCAGTTCAGACGTTCTTGCGCTTTGTGGATTGAGTCCGACTTTTGCGAAAACCTGCGAATCCGGAAAATAGCCGTATCCGGTAAGTCCGGTGTATATCGAATCTCCGATAAAGTAGTCGTTTGCAAAGAATGACGGGTCATAGCTTCCGGAAGAGGCAGCCGCTGTGGTTTCCGCAGTTGTCCCGGCTGTAGTTTCCGCCGTCGTCTGTGCTGTTGTTTCCGCAGAAGTCTGCACAGTCGTTTCCTCTGTAACGGCAGTTGTTGTTTCCGTGACAGTTTCCGTCTCCGGTGCAGCCGTTTCCGGCAGGGCAGGTGAGTCGTCTGTGATCCCGGAAGCGCTTTCCTCCGCCGGTTCCGAGGCATCTTCGGTCTCCGCTTCCGTCACAGGTGCGGTATCATCGTCGTCTGACAGATCAATGAAGCCCGTTATAATATTCTTCGGTGCTTGTGCGGACGCGGTAACAGCAGTTTTCTTCGTATCCGATGTTTCCTGCGGTTTATCGCTGCCGCTGCATGAAGACGCACAGATCATCACAGCTGTGATGATTGCGCAGACTGCGCATATCTCTGATCGTCTCATTTTTATAACTCGATCGACCTCTGGAAGAACGAGAGCATACGCTTATACGCTGTTCCGAGGAAGTGCAGACCGTCAGCTTCCGCATAAGCTTCGGAGAAATAGCCGGTATTGTCTTCAAGCTTGCTGCAAAGATCGAGGTAAACGACTCCCGCTTCTTCGCACATACTCTTCAGAAGCTTGTTGTAGCCGTTGACCATAACCATTGTCTCCTGTCCCTCGGCATCGTGCTCCTTGGTAACAGGCGGTATCGAAACAACGTAGATATAGCTGTCGGGGCAGACTTCTCTGAGCTGTTCCACCAGCACCTTCATCTGATCTGCCATGTGGGTGTTTCCGAGGTAAGCGAGACCGTTTGAACCGAGCATTATGAATATCCTCTTCGGCTGCATGGCTTCTGCCTTGCTTACGGCGGTATATCCGCCTTCCTCCTTGGTGAGTGCGCTGTCGGGATTAAGACCTACCTGTGCGAACACCTGGCTTTCGGGGAAGTAGCCGTAATTTATAAGTCCCGTATATATCGAGTCGCCTATGAAGTAGTCATTTGCGAAGAATGACTCGTCATAGCTGTCCGATTCTATCGCAGTGAGCGTGCTTTCCTCTGTCTCTTCTCCGGAAGGCTCTGTCTCCTCCGGTTCGGTTTCTGTTGTAGTTTCGGCAGTCTCCTCTTCCGGCTCAATCTCAGTCTCCACTGTATCGGTGGTTATTACCGTAGTCACGATAGATGCAGCTTCCTTCGGCTGATCCATGTTTGCTACATCGGCAGGCTCCAGCTTGCCGGTCATATAGAGGTATATAAGCACAACAAGCAGTATCAGCACCGCTACTATTGCTATATTGAGAATGACGATAGCGAGTGAGATACCGTCAACCTTGTTCTTTTTTGCCATTATATGTTTCTTCCTTCCGTTCTCTGTTATTCCGCAAAGGCACTATTCTCTATTATACAATAAAAATCACGATTAATCAATAGTTTTTGCGATTTTTTGGGAAGAAAGGCGTGATTTTTTTGCACATTCAAAGGTATTCCCCGCATACCGTTCTGCGGCACACGGGGAAGATCCGATTTACATATTGTGTTCTTTCATGTGAGTCTTTATCGCCTGAAAAGTCTTGTCGCTTATAACGTGTTCGATCCTGCACGCGTCCTCCGACGCGGTATCCTCGTCCACGCCGATAGCTGTGAACAGGGCAGTGAGCACTTTATGGCGTTCATATATCTTCTCCGCGATCTCGCGTCCGAGATCGGTAAGCGTGATATATCCGCTGTTGTCGATATCGAGGTATCCGCCGTCCTCAAGAAGGTGAATCGCGCGGCTTATGCTCGGCTTTGAGAAACCCATTTCCTCGCAGATATCAATAGATCTTACATCATTTTTCTTTTCGGAGAGGATAAGTATAGTCTCAAGATACATCTCTCCGGATTCCTGCAAATTCATATCTGACCTCCTGCAGTTAGTATTGGATCTCAGACCGCATAGCTTATACGGTTTATAAACTAATTATATCACATCTCTGTAAAAAAAGCAAGAGATTTCAGACAATTCCCGTTCTTTCCGCACTTATTACGCCCTGTATCTTGCAGATCCGGTTGATAAGGGCATTCAGCTGTTCAAGGCTTGCGACTTCAACGGTAACGATCACATTTCCGTTGCCGTTTTTCAGCTGATGCGCGGTGATCTGACGTATCGGCAGTCTGCTTGCGGCAATGGAGGAAGTGATATCCGCGATGAGGGCGGTGCGGTCTTCGGCAATTATATCTATTGTTGCATTATAGCTTTCCGATTCTGTTCCGCTTGCCCAGTACACATTTATCCAGCGTTCCTTCTCGGATTCAAGCGAGTTGACTACATTCATGCAGTCCTTCTTATGCACGGAGACTCCGTATCCGCGGGTAATGAAGCCTATGATATCGTCGCCGGGAAGGGGATTGCAGCATTTTGCAAACTTTATCAGGCAGTTGTCTATTCCTTCCACAACAACACCGCCCTTGCGTCTGCGGTTGATGCTGCGGTTCATTATCTCCTCGTCGGTTTCCTGTATCTTGTCCGCATTTCTCGCGTTGTACAGGTCTTTAGCCCGCTGCATTATCTTCGACAGGATAACTCCGCCGTAGCCTATCGCGGCATAGAAATCTTCCGCATTATCGAAGTGCTGTAGTTTCGCAAGCTCCAGAATGAAGTCCGGGGAGGGGATCATATTGTTTCTGCGGAATTCAAGCTCGATAGAAGCCATACCTTCCTGTATGTTCTCCTCACGGCACTCCCGCTTGAACCACGAGCGTATCTTTGCCCGCGCTTCGGTGGTCTTTGCAATCTCCAGCCAGTTACGGTTGGGACCTGCGCTGGGGGAAGTAACGACTTCCACAATATCACCGGTTTTCAGCTTATAGTCGAAGCGGATCATTCTTCCGCCGACTTTTGCTCCGGTCATGTGGTTGCCGACCTGCGTATGTATCGCATATGCAAAATCTATGACTGTCGAACCTGCCGGAAGAGTGATAACATCGCCCTTGGGCGTGAACACATAAACATCGTCCGGCGCAAGATCGACTTTGATCGCATCTGCAAGCTGATCTATGTCATCGGAATCCTGCTGCTGTTCGAGAATATGCCTTATCCAGTCAAAGCGCTTTTCTCCGGTAACATTTCCGGTAAGTCCCGCCTTATACTTCCAGTGCGCGGCGATACCGTACTGAGCCGTGTTGTGCATCTCGTATGTGCGTATCTGCACTTCAAAGGGAATGCCCTCGCGCCCTATTACCGTTGTATGGAGCGACTGGTAGCGGTTAGGCTTCGGTGTGGCGATATAGTCCTTGAAACGGTAGGGGATAGGCTTGAAGATATCGTGTATTATACCGAGAACATTGTAGCACTCGATAACCGTCTGCACGATAACTCTCACAGCGTATATATCGTATATCTCATCAAAGCTCTTGCCTTTTACATATACCTTTTTATATATACTGTAAACGCTCTTTACTCTGCCTTCGATAGTGGGGGGAGGCTGGATATCGCTGATACGCTCTCTAATGCGCTCCTTGATAATATCAATAAATGTATCCCGCTGTTCCTTGTGCTTGTCGAGCATTTCCTCTATTGCCTTTGAGCCGTATGGGTCAAGGATACGGATAGAGATATCCTCCATTTCCTCCTTGACTGCGCTCATACCGAGGCGGTGAGCGATAGGCGCGTAGAAGTTCATGGTTTCAAGAGCCTTCTTGCGCTGTTTCTCCGGCGGGCGGTACATAATTGTCCGCATATTATGCAGACGGTCAGCAAGCTTGATGATGATAACGCGGATATCCTTCGACATCGCTATGAGTATTTTCCGGATATTCTCTGCCTGCTGTTCCTCCTTGGTGTTGTTCAGCGGGACCTGACCTATCTTTGTAACGCCGTCAACGAGGTTTGCCACATCATCGCCGAACTTGCGCTTCAGCGTATCCAGCGATACATCGGTATCTTCCACAACATCATGGAGCAGTGCTGCGCAGATAGTGTCGGTATCCATACAGAACTCGAGAAGGATACAGGCAACGGCGATAGGGTGTGTGATATACGGTTCACCGGAGCTGCGCTTTACGCCTGAATGCGCTTCATTTGCAACCTCATACGCAGCTATGATCTTTTCGAGGTCATAGGGCTTTTCACTTGCCTTTATCTTCTCCGTAAGGTATTCTATCGTATAAAGCATGCATTGTCCTTCCTTTCTTTTGTTCTGTTTAATATCTCTCTTATATATGTGTCTCTCTATCGTCCCGAATAACTTCCGAATTCATCTGCGAAGCGATCGGGTTTAGGGATCCAACCCCTTTTTAAAGGGGTTGGTGGGGTTCGGGGCAAAGCCCCGTCTATAATAATCTCTTTTATTCTTCCTCGTCAGCGGCAGGTTCTTCCTGGACGGGCTCATCGGGGGTATATACTACCTTGAGGAGTCTGTCGGCGATAGCGGAGATGAGGTTCTTGTACTGGAGCTTCTCCACCCACTTCTTGGGGAAACCCTGTATTCCGAAATAAGCGCCGAGCATTGCGCCGGTCATTGACGCACAGGTATCGCTTGCGCCGTCGTGGTTTGCGGCGAGCTGGATAGCATGACGGGGGCTGTCGCAGTGAAGAACTGCGCAGTAAACAGCGATAGCAAGAGCTTCGTATGCCTCAAATCCATAACCCATCTTCTTTACAGCGGACATGGGATCAACCTCGTCGTTGCCTACGAGATCGAGTGCATACTGGAGAGTCTTTTTCAGCACTTCTCCGTCAGCTACGCCGTCAAGCAGCTTTATCACAGTCTTTACAGCATCTTCGATCTCTGCGCCGTTTACGATCTCTGCGATGATCGCAGCATAGCAGCCTGCCGAAATGTAGCCTACCGGATCGCCGTGAGTGATAGCACCTGCGCGGCAGCCCATATCGAAAGCCTTCTTCGTGTCGCTGTAGAAGTAAAGCCCGATCGGCGCGGAACGCTTGACAGCACCGTTATCCTTGTTGGAGTTGAGACGGCGTTCGGGAGTACCGTATGCCATATTTTTGATCTTGAGCAGAGCGTCGATGTTCTTTGTATCGGCTGTGCGCTTCTTGTACAGTCCCTTTGCTTTCAGAAGTCTCAGCTTGTATGCGTTCTGTGCCGGGTCAAAAAGCCATGCATATTCCTTGCCGGCAACAGTCTTGGTCTGTGTGTAGAGCCATACCTGATACGAGAGGAAGATGTAATCCTCATAGTTTACCTGACCGTCATCTGCACCTGCGCTGTGCGCCCAGAGAAGACCGTCCGCAGTGAACAGCGAAAGCTGTGTATCGTCGGTGAAGAGCGCTGTGCCTGTCCTCTTGCTGACTGCAAGGTCAAGGCAGCCCTTCTTCTCGAATCTTTCGCAGATCGCGTCGTAATCCATAAGCTCGATAGGATATCCGAATGCGTCTCCTATCGCAAGTCCAAGCATTACTCCTTTGAAACGGTCGTCAAGATATACTTCGCTCATTTTGGTTCGTCCTTTCCTTTTTGAGTTTCCTCATAGTTTTTCTGTCATATATGGTTTTGGATATTACCATAGTTTTATGGGTCATGTAAAGCCTTTCGAGATAGTCGTAATATATCCCCGGCGAGGCTATGCCGCTTATGCAGACTATGTCTGTTCCTGCTTTTCCGAGTATCTCGTCGGTAAGCAGCACACAGTTAGTGCTGAGTATCGAATAAGTCTTGAATTTCCCGTGGGTGAACTTGTAGAAGTTCGCGTGAGTGCCGTTCCAGACTTCGCTTGCATAATCGTGGAAATCCGTGAGCTTAACCTTTTCGGCGCCCTTTTCCTCAAGAGCCGATTGATACGGCGGCTTCCACGGTACAGTGCTGCTTTTCAGCCGTGCGACTTCCTGACGCACCGCATCAAGCTGCTCCTGCGTAAGACGCAGCCCGTATGCAAAGACCATTTTCCTGTCATGGGTGACCGAGAAATCGAGATACGGCTCTTTCTCCGCCGTGAACATAACTCCGTCTCCGAACACTCCGAAAAGCCTGTGTGAAGACCAGTCGTGGTTCCCGTAAGAAATGACCTCGCCGTCAAAGTAAAGATCAAGGTGTCCGATCTTTCCGGAGCCGTTGTTTGAAACATGCACCATTATCTCGATATCGGGCGGGGAGCCGTCGCCCCTGTCATCTTCCGGAAGCTCCGGAAGGTTATCGTTGACCGAGATGTATTCATTTATGTAACGCAGAGTCCCCAGCGGCATGAAGGTGGAAACATATACCGGCGGGGAAATGCGTATTCTTCTTTTCAGATCATTCTTGATGCGCTGCGGGACGACAAGGTCAACAAAATCCGAGATCATCTCCGCACCGAACAGAATGCAGTAAACTCCCGATATTATCAGGAATGTATCGTCACGAAGCCCGGTGCCGAACATAAGGCAGACAAACACCATATAGAATGCGAATGCCAAAAGATCAAAAAAGTGCCCGGGCTGGTGATTTATCTTCGCCACAATGAAATCCGCGAGCTTTGATGCCGCATTGAAGAGCAGGTAGGCAGCGAGAACGTAAGCGGCAAGCGCGAATGAGAGCTGCGGCAGGGAGAACAGCAGAATACCGAGGACGATGTTGACTATCGCCGTTATGAGCTTTGCTTTACGGCGTTTCTGCCCGAGCCTTCCGTTGTGCGCAATGAACGCAAACAGGTTGTTGGCACCGTGTATTATCAGGACAGCGCCGGCAAAGTACGCGAGAGGCGTGATAAGCACTTCCCGCTGGCTCACGATCACTATCCCGAGTGTAAGCATCGCCGCTCCGAGTGCGAGCAGCAGGGCTTTATAAAAATAGATCCTGTACATTTACTTGTGGTACTTTCTGTTATTGAGTATTGAGAACGCGCGGTAGAGCTGTTCCGCCAGCATTATCCTTGCAAGCCTGTGGGGGAATGTCATCTCCGACATACTCAGCTTCAGCTTTCCGGCAGATTTGACTTTGTCCGCAAGTCCGAACGAACCTCCGATGATAAATACAAGATTTCCGGTGCCTGCGGAGAGCTCTTTTCCGATAATACCGGCAAACTCCTCGCTGCCGTAACGCCTGCCTTCAATGCACAACGGGATAACACAGCTTCCGGCGGGTATCTTCCGGAGAATGTTCTCCGCTTCGGCGGAAAGAGCCTTCTCTATCTCCTTGTCCGACGGCGCATCGGAAAGCTTCTCCTGCTCGACTTCATCGACAGTGAGCTTGCAGAACGTGGAGAGACGCTTTGCGTATTCGTCGAAGGCTTCTCTGAAATACGGCTCTCTGAGCTTGCCGACAGCGATGATCTTAACGCTTACCATTGACCGCGAATATTGGCTTTGCGTGCGCGGCGGGCTTCCATTTTAGCTATGCGCGCCTTCTGAACGGTGTTCAGCACCACATCGGCGATTATAAGAACAGCGAGAGCAGCCACGCAAAGACGAAACCACCACTTGTCGAATATGCTGTTTATCATCCTCATAGTATATTCAAACTGGGACAAAGCTATGCTCTGTGAAGCGACGAGATTTGTCGTCCAGAGCGTGTCACCGTCGAGTTCAAGTTCGAGTGTTCCCATTACCTGACCCTTTTCGATAGGCGCTACCACTGCGTCATTATCGTTCTTTTCCGCGGTAATGGTGATCTTCTGCTGTATCACCGAGGGATCGAGATCCTTCGGGAGCAGAGTGGAGAATGCAGCCGCGGGCTTTAATATAGCAACGTCGGCGTTCTCGCCCATATCTACCTTTACGTTTGCGACAAAGGTGTTCTCGTTCATTACTTCACGAATGTCGAAAGTGCGGAAAGCCCACTTGTAAAGGGCGATAGAGTCCTTGAAGTGACCGTTGAGCCTGTTGCCCTCATCGTCTGTGTAAGGAGCGCCGCAGGTAACGAGCATATAGTTGAAGCCGTTCTGTGAGGCCGTGGAAACGATGTTTGCGAATCCTTTATGGTAAACTGTCCATTCACCGTTGGAATCCTTGGTGTAGTACTCGCCCATGCTTCCCGTCTTGAGACCGCTTGCGAATTCGTAGTAATACGGGTTGTCACCGACATTGTTTATCAGCGAGTTCACGTTGTAGATGCCGTAGGGCGAGGGGTTGTACTTGTTGGCGGGCATTATATACTCATAGGTATTGGTGATCTCAACTATTTCGGGGAGCTTGTCGTAGATGTATCTTGCGATAAGGTACAGATCGTAGGGGGTGGAGTAGTTGTCCTCCTGCCAGAGACCGTGGGTGTTGCCGAAGTGTGTGTTCTTGCAGCCTATCTCCTTCGCCTTCTTGTTCATCATCTCGATGAATGCCGGGATACCGCCTTTGTTCTTGCAGAGGTTGTAGCCGATGATATTACCCGTCTCGCAGCCGGACTTTATCAGCAGTCCGTAAAGGCAGTCCTTCATAGTGAGATCGGTCTGACCTACTGCGATGCCGGCGGTACCTGCGCCGTCCTTGTTGGGATCGCCCTCCCAGAACTCATTTGTACAGTCGTACGTTACCTCCATAGGCATTGAGAGGTCAGCACAGTTCTCGTATGCGACGATAGCGGTCATAAGCTTGGTTATGGAAGCCGGATAGCACTTCTCATTCTCGTTCTTGGCGGCTATGACGGTCCCGAGGTCAAGATTGACCATATAGTAAGCGCTGCTGTACAGTTCGACATCGGGGGTGAATGCAGCCGAAGCGGGAACGCTTGCCGGGATTAGTGCAAAAATAAACAGAATTGCCGTAAAGACAGCTGTAATTTTTATATTTCGCATATAGACAAAACCACCTTTTTGGGATATAATATATTACAGGATAACAATTTTAGTATTATACTATTATAACATACTTTACCGAAAAATAAAAGCCTTTTCTTACAGGTTTATGAAAAAATTTTTAAATAAATCGGGAAAATATTTATATGATATTAATAACTGGTGATGTTCACGGCGACATTTCCCGCTTCTCGGACAAGAAGATCCGGCGTCTGAAGAAGGGCGACACGCTGATCGTATGCGGCGATATGGGGCTGATATGGAACGGCTCCGACAAAGAGAAGAAGCTGCTGAAAAAGCTTGGCAGGCGCAGGTATAACATACTTTTCGTCGAGGGCGCTCACGAGAACTTCGATGAGCTTGAAAAATACCCCTCCGAGATGTGGAACGGCGGTCAGACCCGTGTTATAAGCGGAAATCTCCGCCAGCTCATGCGCGGTAACATCTTCGATATCGGCGGGAAGAAGATCTTCGCGTTCGGCGGTGGCTCCGGCGAGGAAAACGGAGGATCCGCGCCCTGCTCGGAGGAGACCGCAGCGAGGTATGAATGCCCCTCCGTAACGGAGCTTGAAGAGTCGGACCGGAATCTCGCGGCAGCCGGAAAGACTGTCGATTATGTGGTAAGCTACGAACCGCCGGTGTCGATAGCCGATTTTCTCGGTTTCGGCGCACTTGCAGCCGATAATGTCGGCATCTACCTCGATACGGTGCGTCACGAAGTACGGTTCGGAGTGTGGTTCTTCGGAAAGTACCACATAAACAAGACTGTTCCGCCCAGATTCATGGCGGTATTTGACAGCGTCATTGACGCCGGATCACTTAAATAATGCAATTCTCACGGTCTGACCGTGACAATATATCACCGAAAGGAAGCATAACTACAATGGCAGAATTCAAGTATGAGATAGTAAAGGAGCTCGGCGTGATCTCCGAGGGAGCAAGAGGCTGGAACAAGGAGCTGAACCTTATCAGCTGGAACGATAATCCCCCGAAGTTCGATATCCGCGACTGGTCACCCGATCACAGCAGAATGGGAAAGGGAACATCTCTCACAGAAGAGGAAATGAACCGCCTTATCGAGCTTTTCAATACTCGTGATGAAGAAGATAGTTTTGAATAATAAGTAACTGAAGTGTAACTTTGATGTACAAAATACCCAAAACGCCGACTGCGGTGTGCGGGTATTTTTATTTTTTCACAGAAAATTCACAATTGTATTACCAAAAATACATTTTCGGTTGACTTTTTCCGACGAGAATGTTATAATGTACATAGTTGTAAAACTGCTTTAAAGCAGTATCCCACAACATTTCTTTTTTACGTTATAGGAGGAATAAATCATGACAACAAAGAATAAGGCTATCGTAGCTCTCGTCTGCGGTATTCTCGGTCTTGTAGGCGGTTGGATCCCGGTTGTACAGTACGTTACCGGTGTTCTTTCCATCGTTGCAATCATATTCGGTGCTCTTGCACTCAAGGATAAGCCCGAGGGAAGCGAAAAAAGCATGGCA
This sequence comes from Ruminiclostridium sp., assembly GCA_017479645.1. GTDB lineage: Bacteria > Bacillota > Clostridia > Oscillospirales > Ruminococcaceae > Ruminiclostridium_E. The sequence goes on from JAFVBZ010000078.1 coordinate 26,790, forward strand.
GTTGCCGGTCTCGTACTCGGTATAATAGCTTGCGCTATCACAGTTCTTGCAATTCTCTGCGTAATCTGCGCAGCAGGTGCAATTGCAGCAGCTGGTGTTCAGCTCCAGTAATTTCGTACAGGAAGAACGCTCCCCGCTCAATACGAACGGGGAGTATTTTTTTGAGAGGTTGTTATGTTTCCGGGAATAACTATCTTCGGCAGGTTCATAAGCAGCTATGCTCTTGCTGCACTTGCCGGTATCTTTACGGCATGCCCGTTTGCAATATTCACATATAAAAAGCGCACCGGCGACGGATATCCCATGCTTGCAGTGCTTTTGTTCTCCGCGATCGGCATTTTTGCCGGCGGCGGGCTTCTTTACGGCATTACCAACATTGACAAGTGGTATCTTATTGCCGAAGCAAAGGATATAGGCGAGTGGTGGCAGTATATGCAGCAGATATTCGGCGGCTCGGTGTTCTACGGCGGTCTTATCGGCGGAATGATCGTCGGCGCCATAGTTATAAAGCGCCGCGGATATCCCTCTGACCTCATGACCGACATCGCCGCTCCCACAGTTGCGCTATTCCACGGCTTCGGACGGATCGGCTGCTTTCTCGGCGGGTGCTGCTACGGTGTTGAAGTGCCGTGGGGAGTCACATTCACTCATTCGCTGAACGAATCGGCGAACGGTGTACCGAGAATGCCGGTGCAGCTGTTTGAATCCGG
>JAFVBZ010000079.1 GCA_017479645.1 Ruminiclostridium sp.
ACCCCGGCCGCTACGGGGTGCGGCACGGGCGAGCAATGCTCGCCCCTACACTTTGAATTGTCAATTATCAATTGTCAATTGTCAATTAAATTTCAGTCTATGAGGTTTCTTTTTGTGATCTCTTTGTAGAAGCTGAAATTGACTTTTTTCAGCATATCTATTATCGCAGTTTCGATCTCGTGTTCAAGACCGATGCTCTTTATCTTTCTGTCGATAAGGCTGTCTCCCTGTGGCTTCGGGGGACGCTGCATCGCGCGGTAGGGGCGGTACAGCACGCCGGATTCAAGATCATAGACGGTGCCGGTCACCTCGCCGTCGGTATCGAGCATTCTCGCAAGTCCCGCCGGTATTACGGAGAAAAGATCGGTGAAGATGAAGCTTGCGATGCAGATAGCCTTTATCACGTCTTTGTGGAGGACGGTGCGACGGGTGATGTTAAGGCTTATTATGTACTGTTCGAGGGCAGTGAAGTAGTAGCCCCGCCCGAACGAGAGGGTGAGCATTGAAGCGCCTGCATTCTGCGCGATTATCGCGTCGGAAGCGCCGGTCATCATCGTGTTCAGCGGGCAGATATCCACCGGCAGGAACAGGTTCGCCCTGCACCATTTAACAAGGGTATCTATGCTGTCACCGAAAAGACCGGTTATGCGGATAGCGGAGACACGGCGGATAAAGTCAAAGCTGTGGAGGAAGAGAATGACTGCGGGAGCGCTGTATTCGTCGGCATTTATCTCGATTATGATCGGCTGTTCCTGCGGAAGAAAGTCGATGAACGAAGCCTTCGAGAACGGCACAACGGCGTAAGCGAAAGGATTGCTTGTGCAGAATCCGCAGTCGAAAGTGCTGTTTATGGTGAGCATGTATTTGTCGGAGTAGTCGTCAAGCGCCATGAGCGAGGCGGTACGGGTGTTTACTTCCATGTAGTCCGCGCCGCAGTTGAACACGGCGTTCGCGTAGGCTTTGAGCGCGCCTGCCGAGGTATGCTCCGGATCGTATTTCATATATGACAGCGTCCTGTCCGTGACGGCAGTTTTCAATTTCACATTTTCCTTTCTGATAATTGCATTGAATATAATTATAGCACAGCCCCGGCGAGATTTCAAGGTTTTTCGGGAAGAAAAATGTGCCGGGGAATATTGTATCTGCCGTTCCGCCGGGTATTGACAGCTTCCGCTCGCCTGTGGTATAATTGCTGTGAAACCGTGGCGCTCTATGCGCAGGTAAAGCAAGGTGAATATCGCTTCTCGGAGCAGTACTCCGCCTATTCGGGCGAGTCTGTGAAAGGAGGGCGATAAGTGGGACTGATATCGTTGGTTCTCGCCTATTTTGGTGAGATCGTACACATTATTATTCTCAATGCTTCGCTTATCGGAGCATTGTTAGCTCTTTTTCGCGAATGGATTAACACCGGACGCAAATAAAAAGAGATAACCACCATGCTTTCGACGGTCTGGTGGTTACTCTTTAACTACTATACTGCTCCGAGAGCAAACATTTTGCCCTGTCGCTAAAGCTATTATACCACAGTTTCCCGCCGGTGTCAAGCGTTTTGCATGGCGCCGGCGGTTATTTTTGCAAAAAGAAATAACCACCGTGCTCTCCAAACTGCGGGCGGTTATTTCTTAAAATAATCAGTCTGCTCCGAGAGCAAACATTTTGCTCTGTTGCTAAAGCTATTATACCACAGTTTCCCGCTCTTGTCAACACAAGGGCGGTTATTTTTTATTCCGTGTGCGTCACGCACCTCACAAGAGGTGCTCTTTCTCTTTATCAATAACAATATCAATTTCAATATCATTATCTTTCTCTGTTTCTGTATCTATATCTATATCAGTCACACAAGACCACAAAAAAGCACGCTTGTGCACAGAAAAGCACACTTGTGCACAAGTGTGCTTCTATATACTAAAGTGCTATTGTAAATCACGATACATATCATAAGATTCTTGTTCTATCTTATTGTTGTCATAAGAGGGTTTATTGTCAGATGCTCCGTCACGTTTATGTTGTTCTCTCTTTTTTGCCATTTCTGAACGGGCAGCGCACATAGTTTTATATGCCGTTGTATCTCTTTCGTAGTTCTGTCTGATCAAAGTATAAAGGAACTTCATACCCTGCGTAAACCCCGAAATATCCGCGTCCCTGCCCGACGTGTAGCGGAAGAACTGCTTGATAAGCGCACCAAGCTCCTCGTCCTCCAGCATCTCGAAATAGTCGCTGTAATCCGCGTACATCAGAAACCCTTTCCTTTTCTCACTCATCTTGTTCCCTCCTGTCCTTTCGGATAATACAAGTTTACCACACGCCGGAGTGACAAACAATGACATTCTGCGTCTGCTATATATTGACAAAAAGCGGGAAATATGTTATAATACAAACTGACCGATAAAAAACGCCCATACGGACAGGCGGGTCAGATGCCGAAACAGCGGGTAAAGCCGCGTTATTGATTGAGTTAGAAGCTCAAATTTTATAAGATGATAACTTCATAATCGAATCACTTGTGAAACGGTCAATAAGAAACGGCACTGTCCGAAAACATTAAGGTAAGATCTTAACCTATTCGGAAAAAGACTATTCTAAAGTGATACGGCTCGTATCACTTTTTTGTTTGCGGAAGTATTGCTATGGATATTGAAAGACAGAAAGCTGCGCCCGTCTATGAGGCGCTCGAAAGATTCAGAAAACAGCGCGTGGTACCTTTCGATGTACCCGGTCATAAGCGCGGACGCGGCAACCCGGAGCTTGTGAAGCTTCTCGGAGAGCAGTGCGTCAGTCTTGACGTGAACTCGATGAAACCGCTGGACAATCTCTGCCACCCCGTTTCCGTCATCTACGACGCGGAACAGCTTGCAGCCGATGCTTTCGGCGCGGCTCACGCATACTTCATGGTAGGCGGGACCACTTCCGCGGTGCAGAGCATGATCCTTACCGCCTGCAAAGCCGGCGACAAGATAATCCTCCCGCGCAACGTCCACAAGAGCGTCATAAATGCGCTTGTTCTCTGCGGAGCGGAACCGGTCTATGTCAACCCCGATGTTGACAACCATATCGGGATCGCTCTCGGCATGGAGACAGCGGCGGTGGAGAAAGCGATGAACGAGAATCCGGACGCTGTGGCAGTCTTTGTCAACAATCCGACATACTACGGCATCTGTTCCGATCTGCGCTCGATAGTGAAGCTTGCTCATGACCGCGGTATGCTGGTGCTTGCGGACGAGGCGCACGGCACGCATCTCTACTTCCACGAGGCACTGCCTGTTTCGGGCATGGAGGCGGGCGCGGATATGGCTGCGGTTTCAATGCACAAGTCGGGCGGAAGCCTTACCCAGAGTTCGCTGCTCCTGCTGAACAGCACCGTCAACACCCGCTATGTGGAGCAGATAATCAATCTCACGCAGACCACGAGCGCATCATATCTGCTTTTGTCGAGCCTTGACATATCCCGCCGGAACCTTGCGCTCCGCGGGCATGAATCATTCGGGAAAGTGTCGGCAATGGCGGAGTACGCGCGCAAAGAGATAAACTCGATCGGCGGATATTACGCCTACGGAAAGGACATAGTAAACGGGGGAAGCATCTTCGACTTTGATGTTACGAAGCTGTCGGTATATACCCGCGACATGGGGCTGACCGGTATTGAGGTGTATGACCTGCTCCGCGACGAGTATGACATTCAGATAGAGTTCGGTGATATCGGCAACATACTTGCCTACATC
>JAFVBZ010000080.1 GCA_017479645.1 Ruminiclostridium sp.
ACGCCCCGCTGCGAATCCGCCTATGGTCTTGCATAGGCGGTTTTTTTCGCCCGTATCACAAACTTTTTCAGAAAACTCCACAGTAACAAAAAACAGGCTGCACTGAGCAGTCTGTTTTTTAATGCGAAAAATACACCAAAACTGTAACCGGAGATTTAGGCATAATGCCGCTAAAGTTCGGGCGGTTTCAGCCGATAATATAGAAAAGAACACAGGCAAGGATGCCGAAAGAAGCGACAGAAACAGGAGGTGAAAGACCGTGAGCTTCCCGACAGCAGCCAGAATGAATACTTACAAATGAACCCCCGCCGCAACAGTGGCGAGGGTTCTTTCAAGCGGCGGACGCGCCGCTCCGAATGCGCGGTTATATTCATCTATCGACGGGTGCGGTAGTCGTATCACGCTATTCTCTGCTGTACCATAGTTCACACTATTCTCTGCTAAACAATCCGGTTATGCCGACTCATCTTCATCGTCGTCAACGATCTCGACCGGGGGGAGCAGCGAACAGATATAATCACATATCTGCTGAACAGTTGCGTCAGGATTGTTTTCAACATAAGCCAAAGCATCTTCAAAAAAGGGATTGTCGTTTTCGCCGTCAAGAGATAAGATCGCGGGAAAAACAGCAGCTTCCAATTCTTCCTGTGTATCCGACTCAGTCATTCTTGACTTCACCAATCCTACAAACCGCTTTTCCTTTTCGGATAAAATACATTCACTCATTTTCCTCACGCTCCTTTCTGAACTCGCTGATTTTAGCCTTATTCTTTTCTGTGAGCGGGATTTTAGCTGTAAACACATACGATCCCACATCAACAACTTTCACCATATAGAAATGATTTCTGTTCTCATAGGGAACCGTTGCACCTATCTTTGCATTGGGGTGATCGGTAAGGAACTGATGTGTAAGCCGCGCTCTTTCTTTTGCACTGATTTTGGGTCTTAACGGGAGTGAAACATTACTCATAGTTCTGTCCGCACCTCCCCTTACTCCGATTATACCACGAACCCCGCCCCCTGTCAAGCGGCGGGGTATATTCTTCTTTGGACGGGTGCGGTGGTCGTATCACGCTATTCTCTGCTGTACCATAGTTCACACTATTCTCTGCTAAACAATCCGGTTATGCCGACTCATCTTCATCGTCGTCAACGATCTCGACCGGGGGGAGAACCGAGACAAGGTGGTCGAAGATCTCACTTATCCCTGCATTGGTATTGGTTTTGATAAATCCGATCATGTGATCTATCAATTCATTGCAGACTTCACCTTCACTGTCGAACGAGCTTGCCACTGCGAGACCGAACACCTCATCATCGGAATTATCTTCATTTGCACGGGACTTTATCAGATTCATCAGTTCTATCATATTTTCCGGCAAAGTAACATTATTCTCCATTTTCAGACAACCCCTTTCTTAACAGATCAATATAAGGCTTATTCTCTTTTGTGAGCGCTATCCTTGCTTCAAAGGAGTAGCTGCCGAACTCACGGACTCTGACGATATAGAAATGGCTTCTGTTTTCATAGCCGAACCTGTCACCGGGCTTTTTTAAAGGGAAATCGGTTGCGATCTCATGTGACAGTCTTACCCGTTCCTTATATGACAGCTTAGTCGGTCTCAACGGAAGTGAAACATTACTCATAGTTCTGTCTGCACCTCCCCTTACTCCGATTATACCACGAACCCCGCCTGCTGTCAAGCGGCGGGGTATATTCTTCTTTGGACGAGTGCGGCAGTCGTATCACGCTATTCTCTGCCTATAACGGTTCATACTGCATTGATATCTTTAATCATCACCAAGTAATCCCGTCACGATTCAGATATGCGCGCAAAGCGCGCTCCACAATTGTGCATTGTGCATTGTGAATTGTGAATTAATTCAGCTTCTCTTCATGACCTCAAGGCACATTCTTCCGTTATGGTAGGGGCATTTCCACGGGTCAACAGTGGGCTTCTCCTTATCGGGCATACCGTCCTCAAGGATCTGGGAGTACCACTCACCGCCCTCACGCTTATCTATGATCTCATTCTTTATATTCTCCCAGAGCGCGTCTGCGATATCCTTATACCGCTGTTCGCCGTACTTTTGGAAGCCGTTGAGGAATCCGACAACACCTTCTGCCTGCACCCACCAGATATGCATCTTACTTATCTTGTCATTTTCACGCTCATTGTTGAGTGCGCCGTTCTCGAATGCGATATCAGCGATATTCTTAACGATACCCTCGTTCATTGCACGGACTTCTGCGGTGAGCGCATCATCTCCGATGACTTCGCAGGCGCGGTCTATGAGCCATGTTGCTTCGATATCGTGACCGTAGGAATGGATATCTCCGATAACATTCAGCTCTCTGTCAAAGAACACGAGCAGGCGGTTTTCGGGCTTATACCAGATCTTATCGAGGAATATGCGTATCTGGAATTTAAGGCGGTTGAGGACGCGCTCGTCACTGCTTACGCGGTAGAGCTCGGTATAAGCTTCGAGCAGGTGGAGCGTGGTATTCATGGTCTTATCTGCCATAAGACCGTTCTCGGAGAGTGCGTCATTGGGAATGAGCTTCCAGTCTGCGGACATAGCTTCGAGGTAAGCGATCTCGTCTGTGCAGTTTTTCTCTACTGTCTCGAAGAGTTCGAGGGCGAGTTTGAGCGCATTTCCGTCCTTGGACGCATCGTAGTAGCTTGCGAGGGCGTAAATGAAGAATGCCTGGCAGTAGGTATGCTTCATGCTGTCGCTTACGGTGCCGTCTGCATTCATAAGCCAGTACACACCACCGTTCACGGGGTCAACGCAGTATTTTTTCATGAACTCGAAGCAGTGTCTTGCATTTTCGAGGCACTTATTGTCACCGAGCACGAGGTAGCAGTTCGAGTAGAACCACAGTATTCGGGAGTGGAGTATCACGCCTTTCTCTGCATTCTTGTCGAGGTTGAGTTCATGATCCATAAATCCGTAGAACCCGCCGTTCTTATCATCTCTGAGCCTGTCCCAGAACGGTATTATGTGTTCCGTCAGCTCTTTCCTAACTTCACTTACTATCGCCATTTTCTGCTCCTTTCATCTGCGCTGACGCGCTTTGTCCTCCCGGACAGGGCTGGGGCTACGCGCCCCCGTCCCGCGCCAGCGTGACGCTGGACCCTGATCCCGTTAAAACGGAAATTCAAACCGCTCTGCGCATTTAATCATTTAGTTTTTTCGTGTTGATAATCAGTTTTCCCCCGCCATAGTGACGGGGGAATTTGTCTTACATAAAAGCCTGTATTTTCGTCCTGTCCGGAGACTTTCAAAGTTCCGTATTACGGGAATTGGGTCAAGGGCTTTGCCCTTGCGCGATCCAGCCGCGCAGGCTGGCGCCGTCCGCGTAGGACACGCGCGTGAGCGCCGCTTACTGTCACTTATCGGACTGACTCTCTTTAGGCGCACCGGGTTTGCCGTAGTCGCGTTTCTGCTTAGGCTCGGTTCTTCTGACGGTACCCTGCGGCATAGAGGGGCGCATGACCTGGACTCTCTTGGGGGGCTGTCTGTTGGGAGCAAGTCTCGCTGTGAGGAGCGCACGGGCGGTATCCTCTCTTATCGCGGCTACCATCTCGTCAAACATAGCGAATCCCTCGAAACGATACTCGACAACAGGATCCTTCTGACCCATAGAACGCAGATAGATACCGCGTTTGAGCTCGTCCATAGCGTCGATGTGATCCATCCACTTCTGGTCAACGTTGCGGAGCAGGATAACGCGCTCAAGCTCTCTCATGACCTCGGAGCCGTATTCCGCTTCCTTGCCCGCATAGATCGCTTCGGCACGCTCGGTGAGCATATCCACGATATCCGACTTCTTGATCTCGTTAAGCTCGTCCGCCGTGTAAGTGAGATCGTCCGGCATCGTCAGAACGCCTGCGTAATGCTCGCGCAGACCGGTGATGTTCCAGTTGTCCGCAATATCGCCCTGGCAGAACATATCCACATTTTCCTTGATGCTGTCATTTATCATCGACTTGATGCTGTCGCTTATATCGTCGCCGTCAAGCACCTTCGCACGCTGTGAGTAGATCGTCATTCTCTGCTGTGACATAACATCGTCAAAGTCAAGGACGTTCTTTCTTATCGAGTAGTTCCTGCCCTCGATCTTGCGCTGTGAAGACTCGATCGTCTTTGTGAGTATAGCGTTCTCGATCGGCACATCTTCATCTATCTTCAGCGTCTCCATAACTGCCTGTACCCTGTCACCGCCGAACAGACGCATAAGATCGTCCTCAAGCGATACGAAGAAACAGCTCTCGCCCGGGTCGCCCTGTCGTCCCGCACGTCCGCGGAGCTGGTTGTCTATACGTCTCGATTCGTGGCGCTCTGTGCCGAGAATGAAGAGACCGCCTGCATTGCGCACTTCTTCCGCTTCCGGAGCTATCTGCTTCTTGTACTTCTCGTTAAGCTCCATATACTGCTTTCTTGCGGCAAGGATAGCTTCGTCGTCAGTCTCCGCGAAGCCTGTCGCTTCATTTATCAGCTCGTCCTCTACGCCCATTCTGCGCATTTCAGCCTTCGCGAGATACTCGGCATTACCGCCGAGCATGATATCCGTACCGCGTCCCGCCATGTTCGTGGCAATGGTGACAGCACCCTTCTTGCCTGCCTGCGCAACGATCTCCGCTTCGCGCTCATGGTTCTTCGCGTTGAGGACTTCGTGCTTTATGCCTGTCTTTTTGAGCATCTTCGACAGCACTTCTGACTTCTCGATAGAGATAGTTCCGACAAGTACCGGCTGACCCTTTGCGTGGCATTCCTTTATCTGCTCGATAGCGGCAAGGAACTTGCCATGCTCGTTCTTATAGACCTGATCCTGTCTGTCGATACGGATAACGGGCTTGTTTGTGGGTATCTCGATAACGTCGAGATTGTATATTCCTCTGAACTCGGCTTCCTCGGTCATAGCCGTACCGGTCATACCGGAGAGCTTATTATAGAGACGGAAGAAGTTCTGGAATGTGATAGTCGCGAGGGTCTTGCTCTCGTGCTTTACCTTAACGCCTTCCTTTGCCTCGATAGCCTGGTGCAGACCTTCGTTGAAACGGCGTCCGAACATAAGACGTCCGGTGAACTCATCGACGATAACGATCTCGCCGTCCTTGACAACGTACTCGATATCGAGATGCATACAGCCGTGCGCCTTGATAGCCTGGTTTACATGGTGGAGAATGGTGAGGTTATCGGGATCCATAAGGTTATCTATGCCGAAGAACTTCTCCGCTTTCTTTACGCCGTTGGGGAGCAGTGTAGCGGTCTTTGCCTTTTCGTCGATGATGTAGTCGGCGGTAAGATCGTCCTGTTCTTCCTTTGCATCGACCTCGACAACCTTGTAGGGAGTGAGGGTCCTTGCGAACTTGTCCGCTTTCTCGTAGAGATCGGTAGGCTTGTCACCGCGTCCGGAGATGATAAGCGGAGTTCTTGCCTCATCTATGAGTATCGAGTCCACCTCATCGACGATAGCGAAGTTCATTTCACGCTGGACTTTATCTTCCTTGCGTATGCACATATTGTCGCGGAGGTAATCGAAGCCGTACTCATTGTTTGTACCATAGGTGATATCGCAGTTGTACGCTTCGCGTCTCTGATCGTTGTCTTTCTCATGCACGATAAGACCGACGGTAAGACCGAGGAATCTGTGAACGCGTCCGATAAGCTCGGAGTCACGCTTTGCGAGGTAGTCATTGACGGTAACGACATGAACGCCCTTGCCGGTAAGTGCATTGAGGTAAGACGGGAGGGCTGCGACGTAAGTTTTACCTTCACCGGTCTTCATCTCTGCGATACGTCCCTGGTGGAGGACGATACCGCCTATTACCTGCACGGGGTAAGGCTTGATGCCGATAACTCTGTACATTGCTTCGCGGAGCACTGCGAAAGCATCGGGGAGGATATCGTCGAGGGTCTCACCTCCGGCGAGCCTGCCCTTGAGGACATTGGTCTGATCTTTAAGTTCCTTATCGGTCATAGCCTGGTACATAGGCTCACGGTCAAGAACAGCCTGTTTGGTACCTTCTATTCTCTTTAGTTCCTTTTCGGAGTAAGTACCGAAAAGCTTGCTGAAAAGCCCCATTTGATTATCTCCTTTAGCTATTTTCAGATATTCCCATATATTATACTATATTTTTCCCGGTTTGTCAAGCGCGGAAGCCCGCGCCGGCAGTCCGCCGCCAAAAAAATTGCTGTATCTCACGCCCGGCACAGGCGGCGACTCAATGACAGCCGCAGTTTTTTCTCTGAATTATCTCTTCTGTTCCGTTCTCATCAATGGGGAGAGAGATCCCGGAGTCTTGTACAAAGAAAACCGCCGAATGATATCACACTCAGCGGTTTTGTCAATTTGTGATGATACTCTGTCATTCCCGTGTTACGGCACTGTACGATACAGCGATCGCCTGCCGGGGGACGGGGCGCGCAGCCCCAGCCCTGTCCGGGAGGACAAGCCCGCAAGGGCAGACAGCATAGCAGGGACTTCACTCGATAGCTATATACTTCGACTCCGGCTGCTTCGGGAGCGCTTCGGGCTTCGGGATAGAAAGCTGGAGCACGCCGTTATCAAACTTCGCCTTGATATCGGTCTCTTTGACTTCCTCTCCGACATAGAAGCTTCTGCTGTAAGAACCGCTGAAACGCTCGCGGCGGATATAGTTGCCTTTCTTGTCCTTTTCGTCGTTGTTCTGCGCAGTAGAAGCGCTTATGGTGAGATAGCCGTCCTCAAGCTTAACCTTGACGTCCTCTTTCTTTATTCCGGGGAGGTCAACGTCCAGCTCGTAGCCGTTCTCATGCTCTCTTACGTCGGTCTTCATAACGGAGATCGCCTGCTGCTGGCGAGGCATCGACGGGAAATCGAAAAAGTCATCAAACACATTTCTTCTGAACATATCCGGTACTAACATAGGTCATAACCCCTTTCAAATTATGTTTATTATTATGTGAACTTCGGCGGGCTTTTATTCTTTTCTGCCCCTTTCCTTTGTTCTGTACACAGTATAGCACATATTTTTAGCACTGTCAATAGGAGAGTGCTAATTTTGACACACTTTTCACAATTGTCACACAACGGTCATATTTCTCCGGAAGCTATTGCATTTTGCCGTAGTGTATGATATAATTTAATCAGAAATAAACTGCACAGATCAGAGGACAAACGGAACAATGAACAACACAGCTCTTCCCTTAAAGCCGCTTAAACTCTCTCATAAAGAGCGGACACGGCTCGAACATCAGATACATTCCGAATTTCCCCTGCTTCCGCCGGGAGATAAAAAATACCCTTACGAAAACCGAAATCATTTTTACGTTTTCTCGGTAAATGATTACGGCGGAAACTACAGTTTCTGGCTCAAATATCCTTTGAATACGAAAACACAAGGCGCTATAAATGAGATAAAAAGGAGGATCTACAATGGAGAATTCTGACATATCTGAAAGAATGAGCGAATTGCTTGACCTCTTGAACGGCTTGAAAAGAGAAAAAGGCGACTCAGATGTTGCTTTTGCAGTTGCCCTTATGTGCATGGACAGCGAAGAAGCACAGCAGAAAGTTATCGGCTATATCAAAGCCAATAATGACAATACTTCACTGGAAGATGTCTGCCGGTTCCTGAACACGATGTTTGAACCGCTTGAAACATCTGATGACGACGAGGACGACGTTCCGGCATAATCACGAAGATACCGCTTTGCCGCGAAAAGCATAACACCCCGCAGGCGGTATTTTTACAGCCAAAAAGGAGGATCCGCCGATGAGAGCAGGAATAGTGTTTGCGGCAATACTCACCGTGACAACGATCGCAGTAACCGTGATACTCGCGGTACAGGGCGGCGGTGACCGCGCGAAGGACTTCACCGTTTACGATGAACACAGCTATATGAAGCACTTCTCCGACTATTCCGGCAAGCCCGTCATCATCAACATCTGGGCTTCATGGTGTCCGCCCTGCCGGAACGAACTGCCCCATTTCGAGAAGCTCTACAAGGAGTGCGGCAGCCGGGTGCAGTTCATGATGATCGACAAGGAAAGCAAGCAGAAGCTGAATGACGTGAAAAAGTTCATCAAGGACGGGAAATACACGTTCCCGGTGTTCTACGACTGGGACAACAGCGCCTACGAAGCCTACGGAACAGGCGCAATACCGGTTACGATCGCCGTGAATGCAGACGGCGAGATAGTTTACAACAAAGCCGGAATGCTGGACGAAAGCTCCCTGCGCAAGATAATTGATTCCATTAAATAAATGCTATTTGACAAATCCCCCGATATATGTTACTATAACAGTATCGGGGGTTGATTTTTATGAAAAAGACAGAGATACTTGATTCGACGCTTCGTGACGGTACACAGGGCGAGGGCATCAGCTTTTCAGCCGGTGACAAGCTGATGATAATAAATGTGCTGGACAAGATCGGCATCGACTATATAGAAGCGGGAAACCCCTACTCCAATCCGAGCGACATGGAGCTTCTCAAACGTGCAGTAAAAGAACCGCTGGTGACCTCGAAGATCTGCGCATTCGGCTCTACCGTGCGCAAGGACACTGACCCGAAGGACGATGAGGGCATAGCCGCGCTTCTTGAATGCGGAGCGAAATATATTGTGATATTCGGCAAGGCGTGGGATCTCCATGTTGACTGCATACTCGGCACGACGCTTGAAAACAATCTGAAAATGATACGGGACTCGATCTCATACCTCTGCTCAAAGGGCAGGACGGTCTTTTTCGACGCGGAGCATTTCTTCGACGGCTACAAGGCTAATCCCGCCTACGCACTGGACGTTCTTAAAACAGCGGAGAAAGCCGGTGCATCTACCGTAGTTCTCTGCGATACGAACGGGGGCTGTTTCCCGGACGAGATCTCGAAGATAACAAAGGAAGCGAGAAAAGCCGTGAAGATACCGCTGGGCATACACTGCCACAACGACACGGGCTGTGCCGCAGCGAACACGATAGCTGCCGTAAAGGCAGGCGCGGTGCAGGTACAGGGTACGTTCACGGGCATAGGCGAGCGGTGCGGGAATGCGGCGCTTTCGACGGTGATACCCGATCTCCAGCTCAAACTCGGCTACAATATACTCACCGAGGAACGGCTTGCGCAGATAACAGTCGCGGGCAAGTACATCAGCGAAATGGCGAATGTACGGCTCCCGGCGGATATGCCGTATATCGGAAGCTCGGCATTTGCGCACAAAGGCGGTATGCACGCGGACGGAGTTGCGAAGAACAGCCGGACGTTCGAGCATGTTGACCCCGCGCTTGTCGGCAACAAGCGGAATTTCCCGATAAGCGAGATGTCGGGGCGGTCGTCGGTATTGCCGAGGCTCCGTCAGATAGACGGAACGCTTACGAAATCGAGCGCGGAGACGATAGCGATAACGGAGAAGCTGAAAGAGCTTGAAAGCGAGGGTTTCCAGTTTGAAGCCGCGTCGGCAAGCTTTGAGCTTATGGTGATGAAGGAGCTCGGAAAGTTCACCGAGCATTTCAAAATAGATCATTACAGGATAATCTCGTCAATGGACGAGATCGGCGGAAGCGCATATACCGAGAAGGCGAATGCGCTTGTAAAGGTGCGTGTCGGGGATAAGTCGGAGATAACCGCGGACGAGGGCGAAGGTCCTGTAAATGCGCTTGATAAGGCTCTGCGAAAGGCTTTGGAGGTGTTCTATCCGCAGATAAGGAAGATGCATCTGATAGATTTCAAGGTGCGTGTAGTTGCGTCGAACGACAGTACTGCCGCGATCACGCGAGTGCTGATCGAGAGTACCGACGGCACTAACACATGGACGACAGTAGGCGCATCACGCGATATCATCAACGCCAGTGTGCTTGCGCTCACGGATTCACTTGAGTATATGCTGAGAGATGTGTGACAGAAATTACTGCAACAGAAAGACTGCTGAAACAAACGGAATTTCAGCAGTCGTTTCTTAATTTAAGCAGAATATAACTAACCGTGGCGGCGCACCCGCCCATAGAAGAATGTCGCTACGCATTTATTTAGGGTGTCCAGCACCCTTTTTTAAAGGGGGTTGGCGGGGGGTTGGGGGGCAGAGCCCCCTCTCTCAAATCTCTTGAAAATCTCTTTTTTGAACGCGTCCTTGGATCCAAGGTGAAACCTTGGTCTGGTCTGGGACGAAGTCGCCAGCGGGGCTTGGGGCGGCGCCCCATCAGCCGAAGGCAGCAGGTATAGCAGAGACTTTCGTTCTTTTCGCCCGCAAGATATTTTGCTTTCCTTTTTCGGCTCTCTGCCGGCGTGGCGAGTTACTTTCCGTCCATAGCGACGGAAAGTAACCAAAGGACGCATACCGCTCGATGATCAAAGAAGCCTGCACGAGTTCCGCTGTGTCATTCAGAGCAGCTTTTTTCCGAATGTCGAACCTGTTATCGAGTACGGCATAGGCAGACTCTTTGACAACTCGCGGAAAAGGGCGAAAATCGGCGGGTGAGTGCCGTCGCAGCCGCTGCGGGGTGCTTGTTCCTGTTAGTCCTGTACCGTATCAGAGGGCGCTGTCCGCTCAATCTATCAATTGTCCCGCACAAAGCGTCTGCTCACGTTTGTAAAGGGGTCTGTTGAGATTCTGCGCCTGTTGAGGGACGGTTCTTTCGGGGCAGGAATATCGCAGAGTAAAGCTATCCGGGGCGGCGCGTCCGCCGCCAGTGGGGCTGGCGAAGACTCCGTTCAGAAAATAACAAGAAAACAGCTCACAGAAAGAGTTTCTGCAAGCTGTTCTTTTTTAGATAGTTTATTTCAAGTGAAGCAATCTCAGCGCTTTTGTGCGCTCCAATGCAGTCATCACCGTAACTGCCGAGAGCACTCCCACTGCGCCCTGTATCAGATTTTCCGGTATGCCGATAACAGCCGCTTCCGGACTTCCCACGATAAACAGCCACTCATACACGAAGTAACCGAATGCCATAAAAAGCTCTGCTGCCGCAGCACTCACTGCCCGTCCCAGAAATGCCCGGTGCCGGAATGCAGCAGCCACAAGCGCCGCAATAAGCGCCATTATCCCCTTTACCGCGAAAGTTCCCGGCGCGAACACCGCATATCCCGCGATAATATCCGCAAGCGCCGAACCTAATCCGGCAGCCGCAAATCCCCACGCTCCGCCGCAGACCCAGCCTGCGATCAGCACGAAGCAGTCTCCGAGATTGACATACCCCCGCGTAAGCGTCGGTATCTGTATAAGCATCGTAGCCGCACAGATCAGCGCTGCAAACACCGCCGCGGTTATTGTTTTTCTTAAATTCTCATTCATAACTGTCACCCTTTCTGTAAGCCTACTATTCTTCTATGCTTACTTTGTGACTAATTATAGCATATATTGATTTGAATGTCAATAGTTTTTTGCATCTTCACGCAAAAAGTCCCCGAAACAATGTCGGGGACTTTAAAGTCAGTGACTTATGCGCCGTACTTAGCGGTGTTGATCTTAACGCCGGGTCCCATTGTGGAAGTAACCACACAGCTCTTGATGTACTGACCCTTTGCAGCAGCAGGCTTAGCCTTTACGATAGCGCCCATGAGAGCTTCGAGGTTCTCGGAGAGCTTATCCTGACCGAAAGAAGCCTTGCCGATCGGGCAGTGGATAATGTTGGTCTTGTCAAGTCTGTACTCGATCTTACCTGCCTTAGCGTCTGCAATAGCCTTGGCGATCTCGGGTGTAACTGTACCTGCCTTGGGGTTCGGCATAAGTCCTCTCGGACCGAGAACCTTACCGAGACGTCCTACAACGCCCATCATATCGGGGGAAGCAATTACAACGTCGAAATCCATCCAGCCGTCCTGGATCTTCTTAACTGTATCGTCATCAGCGATGAAATCTGCGCCGGCTTCTTCAGCTTCCTTGATCTTCTCGCCCTTTGTGAAAACGAGTGTTCTTACAGTCTTACCTGTACCGTTGGGGAGAACAACAGCGCCTCTTACCTGCTGGTCAGCGTGACGGGAGTCAACGCCGAGTCTGATGTGAAGCTCGACAGTCTCATCGAACTTAGCCTTAGCGGTCTTGCAAACGAGATCGCAAGCCTCGCCGACTTCGTAGAACTTTGCGGGATCTACGAGCTTTACGCTTTCGTTATATTTCTTTCCATGCTTCATATTAATATCCTCCTTGTGGTCAAACGGTCCTTCGACCTCCCACTGTCTTTGATTGTTTACTCCTGAATGTTCTTATCAGTCAACTACTTCGATACCCATAGAACGAGCGGTACCTGCGATCATGGACATAGCCGCGTCAACGGAACCTGCGTTGAGGTCGGGCATCTTCTGCTCTGCGATGGTCTTGACCTGAGCCTTTGTGATCTTGGCAACCTTGTTCTTGTTGGGTGTACCGGAAGCTGTCTCGATACCGCAAGCCTTCTTGATAAGCACAGCTGCGGGAGGAGTCTTGGTTACAAATGTGAAGCTTCTGTCTGCATAAACGGTGATAACAACAGGGATAATAAGACCTGCGTCATTCTTTGTGCGCTCATTGAATTCCTTTGTGAACGCCATGATATTTACGCCGTGCTGACCGAGTGCAGGACCAACCGGCGGTGCAGGAGTAGCTTTACCTGCAGGTATCTGTAATTTGATAAATCCGACTACTTTCTGAGCCATTTTGTTTTACCTCCAAAAAAATTTAAAAAGAACATAATCAATGTGAACTTGCCGATCAGACGCCTATTTTCTCGACAGCTGCAAGTTCGAGGGTGGTGGGAGTCTCTCTTCCGAACATGGAAACGGTAACAAGCACGGTGCCTGCTGCCTCATCGATCTCCTTGACAGTACCCTCAAATCCGTTAAGAGCGCCGGCAACGATATTGACGATATCGCCGACCTTGACGGAGGGAGCTGTGGAGCGCTTTGCAACGCCGAGGTTTTCGATCTCTGCGTCGGTGAGCGGGATAGGCTTGGATCCGGGACCTACGAATCCCGTAACGCCTCTGGTATTGCGGCAGATATACCAAGTCTCGTCTGTCATGACCATCTTGACATAAACGTAGCAGGGGAACAGCTTTTCTTCCTTCTGATTGCCTTCCTTATCGAGGAGGGGCTTGCCGTAATCGTCGGTTGCGGGGCCTATCGGCACCATAACGTCTTCGATGAGGTTCTGAAGATTTCTGTTTTCCGCGAGAGTTTTAATGTCGTTTGCAACCTTATTCTCGTAACCCGAGTAGGTATGCAGGATATACCATTTAGCTTCTGACATGGTTTTTCTCCTATACCGTTAAAATCAGCCTGTTCTGCCGAGTATGAGCATAAGCAGCGAGCCGAAGCCCGTGTCGAGCGCCCATATTGCGATGCCCGAAACCACAAGAGCGATAATGACAACGATAGTATTGTTCACTACCTGTTTTCTTGAGGGCCATACTACCTTCTTGAATTCGGATCTGGCATCTTTGAAGTACTTTACGATCGAGCGCTTTTTCTTGGGAGCAGCGGCTGCTGCTGCGCTTGCGACCGCATTTGTTTTTTCCTTCGCCATCAAGATCCTCCTTACTTGGTTTCCCTGTGGAGAGTATGCTTGCGGCAGAATCTGCAGTACTTGTTAAGTTCGATTCTGTCGGGATCGTTCTTCTTGTTTTTCTTGGTGTTGTAATTACGCTGCTTGCATTCTGTGCAGGCGAGAGTAATCTTGTTTCTCGTTCCGGCCATTTTGGCACCTCCTATATTATTACCTTTTAAAGCCTCCCTCATGATCGCAGTCCGGATGACTGCGGAGGGGCGGGATCTTGTGGTGAAAACACGCACAAAAAAATAAGCCCCTTTTGAGGTAAAATTATTCTATCACATAACGGAGCATTTGTCAAGGGGTTTTTGAGAAAAATTGCGGAAATAGCAGAGACTCTTCCCGCAATCAGCACAAACTCTGCTATTTCTGATCGAAATATCGCCAACCCCAGCGGGGGACGAGTCTGTCGGTCAGCCCCTTTGGCACTTCGTGCCACCTCCCCTCTAAAGGGGAGACACCCCGCGGCGTTTTGCGTAGCGACATTCTTCTATTGACGGGTGCGCCGCCCCGGATAGCTTTACTCTGCGATATTCCTGCCCCGAAAGAACCGTCCCTCAACAGGCGCAGAATCTCAACAGACCCCTTTACAAGCGTGAGCAGACGCTCTGTGCGGGGCAATTGATAGATTGAGCGGACAGCGCCCTCTGATACGGTACAGGACTAACAGGAACAAGCCCCCCGCAGCGGCTGCGACGGCACTCGCCCGCCGATTTTGCCCTTTTCCGCGAGTTGTCAAAGAGCCTGCCTGCGCAAGGCTCGGTGACAGACACCGCGCTTTCGCGGAAGGCGGTTCTGTATGACCTAACAGCACTCGTGCAGGCTACTTTGATCATCTAGCGGTACGCGTCCTTTGGTTACTTTCCGTCGCTACGGACGGAAAGGAACTCGCCACGCCGGCAGAAATCCGAAAAAGGACATCAAAATATCGTGCGGGCGAA
>JAFVBZ010000015.1 GCA_017479645.1 Ruminiclostridium sp.
GAGTCAGGTTTGCCAGCTTTAGGGCGTGCAGCTAGGCACGACTTTGGGCGGTCAATCGCTGCATCGTGCAGCGAACCACTGTCACCTGACGGTGACACCTCCCCTCTGAAGGGGAGACACCTCGAACCCCGCCAGCCCCCTTTAAAAAAGGGGGCTGGACCCCCTAAACCGATGCAGTATTTCAGAGTGTAGTTCTATGGGCGGGTGCAGGGGAAAATGCAGTGGGGTTGGCGATATATCCGTTTGTATTAACAGTTTGTGCTTTGCTTTAAAAGGTTCTGACTTCTTTCGGGTTTTAATGCGAAGCGATTAAAAGTCTTTGGAAAGGGGTTTGGGGAATAACCTTTCTTCAGAAAGGTTTTCCCCAAGTCTCGAGCGCGGAGCGCGACCGTCTCGAGCGCAAGCGACCGTCTCAATGGGGAGGAGAACAGATGAAAACTGCACTTACGATAGCGGGGAGCGATTCCTGCGGAGGAGCCGGAATTCAGGCTGATATCAAGACTATGACAATGAACGGTGTGTATGCTATGAGCGCGGTCACGGCGCTTACGGCGCAGAATACCACCGGTGTCAGAGCGATTATGGAATCAACGCCGGAGTTTCTGAAACAGCAGATAGATGCTGTCTTTGAGGACATCTTTCCCGATGCCGTCAAGATCGGTATGGTCTCGTCGTCGGAACTGATACGGGTCATTGCCGAACGGCTGAAATACTATTCGGCGTACAATATCGTAGTCGATCCCGTAATGGTTGCGACAAGCGGTTCCGCTCTCATCAAGACCGATGCTGTGAAGACGCTGTGCGAAGAACTGCTGCCGATAGCGGCGGTGGTTACTCCGAATATCCCGGAAGCACAGGTGCTTTCCGAGATCAATATAACCGGCAGAGACGATATGACGAAAGCCGCGGAGATCATCAGTTCACGGTACGGCTGTGCAGTTCTGCTTAAAGGCGGACACAGCGTGAACGATGCAAGCGATATGCTTTACTCGGACGGAAAGGCGCAGTGGTTTGAGGGTAAGCGCATAGACAACCCCAATACCCACGGCACCGGCTGCACCCTTTCAAGTGCGATAGCTTCAAATCTCGCAAAAGGTTTTGACCTCTGCGGGTCGGTAAGGCGCGCAAAAGACTATATCTCCGGTGCGCTCGGAGCAATGCTCGATCTTGGACAGGGTTCCGGTCCGATGAACCATGCTTTTGATCTTGATTCCCGCTTTGCGGAAGAGAAATAAATCCCCGAAAGGAACAGACAATGAGAAACTACACAACACAGATGGACGCGGCGAGAAAGGGTATCATCACACCCGAAATGAAGATCGTCGCAAAGAAGGAGTACCGCACCGAGGAGGAGATACGCGACCTCGTCGCAAAAGGTCAGGTTGCGATATGCGCGAATAAGCTGCATACCTGCATAGACCCCAACGGCGTAGGTTCGATGCTACGCACAAAGATCAACGTGAACCTCGGCGTTTCACGGGACTGCAAGGATTACGATATCGAGATGCAGAAGGTGAATGCCGCGGTTGATATGGGCGCGGAGGCGATAATGGACCTCTCCTCACACGGCAATACCCAGCCGTTCAGAAGAAAGCTTACTTCCGAGTGCAGGGCTATGATCGGCACAGTACCGGTCTATGACAGCGTTATCCACTATCAGCGTGACCTCGCTACCCTTACCGCGCAGGACTTCATCGACGTTGTGAGACTCCATGCGGAGGACGGAGTGGACTTCGTAACGCTGCACTGCGGCATAACCCGCAAGACCATAGACCAGATCAAGAAGCACAAGCGCAAGATGAACATAGTCTCCCGCGGCGGTTCACTCGTTTTTGCGTGGATGAGCATGACAGGTGAAGAGAACCCGTTCTATGAGCATTTCGACGAAATACTTGATATCTGCCGTGAATACGATGTTACAATATCCCTCGGTGATGCGTGCAGACCCGGCTGTCTTGCCGATGCCAGCGATGTGTGCCAGATCGAGGAGCTTGTCCGTCTCGGCGAGCTTACAAAGCGCGCATGGGCAAAGGACGTACAGGTAATGGTCGAGGGACCCGGACATGTTCCGCTGGATCAGATCGAAGCCAATATGAAGATACAGCAGACTATCTGCATGGGCGCGCCGTTCTATGTACTCGGACCGCTGGTTACGGATATCGCACCCGGCTATGACCATATCACCTCTGCGATCGGCGGCGCTATAGCTGCATCGGCAGGCGCAGCATTCCTCTGCTACGTTACTCCCGCGGAGCATCTTGCCCTCCCGAATGTTGATGACGTAAAGCAGGGAATAATCGCTTCCCGTATCGCGGCTCACGCAGCCGACATTGCAAAGCATATCCCGCACGCACGTGATATAGATGACGAAATGGCGGACGCAAGAAGAAACTTCGACTGGGAGAAGCAGTGGGAATGCGCGATAGACCCGGAGACCGCGAAAAGTATCCGTGACAGCCGCGCTCCGGAACAGGAGGACAGCTGTTCGATGTGCGGAAAGTTCTGTGCTGTAAGAAGCATGAACAAGGCGCTGAACGGGGAATATATAGACATACTCTGACGAGACGGGAGGGAAGGAAATGCCGGTTATAATATCGGGAAAAACAGCAAGCGCCGTATATCCGGAGAGCTGCTTGGACGCGGAACAGCTTTCCGCAATACTCAGAAGAGTTTCGGAAAGCGGGGCAGAGAGCATAGCGATACAGCTTGACAGACCGGAAATGCTGCACGACGCTCTGCGGACAGCATCGGGATATGATATGACAGTTGAACTTGTGGTTCCGCGGAGAGCCGGTATGCTCAGCGAGACGGAGTTTACGCTGCTGTACGATGTGATCCGTGAAAGGTTCAGACCGCCGGAGATACTTGCGGAACTGCATGAAGTGCCGGATTTCACGGCTGCAGGTGCTCCCGCTCAGATGTCCGTTCCGGCAGCCGGGCTTGCAAAATCGTTTTTCGGCAGGGCGCGTTCTGCAAATGAGGATATTGCAGCGTCTGAGGCTGCACCCGCTGAAGAGGAGAGTTATGTCGAGATCGAAAGCATGCGCATGTCGTCGGTACCGGAAGAGCTCGGGAAAAAGCTCGGATATATCGACGAGAGCTTCACGCAGATGCTTCTCCGTAAGATAGACGAACTCGGAATGTCCGATTCGCAGTGCTATAAAAAGGCGAATATTGACCGCAAGCTCTTCTCGAAGATTCGCAGCGACATAAACTACCACCCGAAAAAGGCAACGGTCATAGCGTTTGCACTGGCATTGGAGCTTGACCTCGCAGAGACAAGGGAACTGCTGAAGAAGGCGGGATTTGCGCTTTCCCGCAGCAGCAAGTTTGATATAATCGTCGAGTATTACATAGAAAACGGAAATTACAACGTTTTCGAGATAAACGAAGCGCTTTTCGCATTCGACCAGTCGCTGATCGGTGCGTGAATTCTGATATGTAAAGCCGCAGATCGCCAAGGTATAACGGTCTGCGGCTTTTTTATCATTGCAATTCCGGCTGAGTGAAAAAAGTAATATATATTATAAAAATAAAGTGACAAACCGATAATTTTGTGATATAATTAATGTGTCCTCAACAACTGCCTTTTGGCAGTTGTTGTGCCTATTGCGGCACTCCCACTAAACGATAAGTTACGGTATGTATAGTCGATATTGCGGTATTTACGATAATTCACGGGGTATGCTTTTTTGATGAAAGGTATATCCCGATTTTTTATCCATTTTCGAGCTTGTTTGTTATCTGCCGATTGACTTTTCTCACCCTATCTGCTATAATTATAGAAGTAAATATCGCCAAACATAGGGAAGATACAAAAATGGATATACGAAAGATCACACCGTTATTGATCGGATTTGAAGAGGTCTTAAAATGTGCCTGATATGCGACAGAATAAAAATGATACAAAACGGAACGAATCCCTATTTCGTCAAGGAGCTTGAAACCGGGTATGTGGTGATAGGTGATAATCAGCATTTTCGCGGCTACACGCTGTTTCTGTACAAGCACCACGGAGACAAGACCGAGCTGTTCCACCTTGACCCGACAGAGCGGGCAAAGTTCCTTGAAGAAATGACAGACGTTTCCGAGGCTGTGTCAAGGGCATTCGGTGCTGAGAA
>JAFVBZ010000081.1 GCA_017479645.1 Ruminiclostridium sp.
AAGCAGGCAAAGACCCGAAATACCGCGAAAAATACGGTCTTGCAGCAGCAAGAGCAGTAGCCGCGCTGAACGTGCTTTGCGAATATTGCCTGCCTTTTGTTAAAGTAGGCGGGACTTTTGCTGCGTTAAAGGGTGAAAAGGACGAGACGGAAGAAGCGGAAGCTGCAATAAAAAAGCTGGGCGGAGAGATAACGGAGATAAAACGGTACAGCCTTCCCGGCGGAGATAAGCGCACGCTTGTTATAATAAAGAAAGTCTCCCCTACCCCGGCACAGTACCCGCGGGTATCGGCAAAGATAGCGAAAAAGCCGCTGTAAACATACCTTTATAAAGAGGGAATAGGATTGAAAAGAAATCAGCTGAAAAAACTCGGTATAACGCTGAAAAACAACTGGAGAGTAGCCGTTGTGGTGACGGTGATGATGGCGATTTGCGGATATGTGTTCGCGCTCTACGGAATGACAAGGCATTACATCACCACTACGGATATATATATAGAAAGCACTGACAGTACAGGTTCCGCCGAAAAGGCAGCTACCGCTGCCCTGCTGTTCGGAAGCCCGAAAATGTATGACTCGATCAATGACCTGCTGAAAACGAAGCTGTCTTATGCGGAGCTGGACAAGATGATAAAGGTGACCACAAACAAGGACACTCAGATAATCTCCGCAAGCTTCGACTGTGAGACATCGACGGATTCCTACCGGCTTTCGGAAGTTTTTCTGAGCCGTGTGCAGGTAGTTCTCGACGACTACGGGGCGAATGCGGTCACACGGGTCATATCGTTCCCGACTGAACCCCAGCGCCCCACATTTCCCGACGAAAATCTGTTCGCAGTGATCGGTGCCTGCATAGGAGCGGTGATCTCGGTCATCGGTATCATAGTGATATGGCGGCTTGACAACACCATAACATCTGCGGACAACCTTAACGAGCAGTATGATGTGCCGGTTATCGGAGAATTAATGGATTTTGACAACGAGATCGACTATCTCGGAAGATGACAGATAATCACAACGGAGGACAAAAGAATGATAAGAAGTATGACCGGTTTCGGAAGAGACCACAGAATTATAGACGGACGCGAGTATCTGATTGAGATACGCTCGGTGAACTCCCGCTATTACGAGTTCACTGCAAAGCTCCCGAGGCAGTATATGTTTTTGGAGGAGAAGCTGAAATCTCTTGTAAAGGCTGGCATCAGCCGCGGCAAGGTTGAGGTATCTCTCTCAATATACAACATCGGCACTTCCGAGACCTCGGTGACAGTGAACGAGGGAGTAGTCGAAAATTATCTGAACGTACTGCGCGCGGCAGGAGAGAAGTTCGGGCTTACAGACGATCTCACGGTATCTACGATATTCCGTATGACCGACGCATTCAGCGTAGTCCGTGCTGAAGCAGATGAGGACAAGATCTGGGCAGCTGTGAAGGAAACAGCGGAAGCCGCGCTTGCGAAGTTCATTGCTATGCGCGAGACAGAGGGAGCGAAGATGAAGGACGATCTCCTTGAAAAGCTCTCGAATGTTGAGAAGATGACAGAGAAGGTATGCGAGTATGCGCCGGAGACGGTTACCGCATACCGTGAGCGCCTGTTTGCGAAGATGCAGGAAATACTTGAGAACAAGCAGATCGACGAACAGCGTATCCTGCTTGAAGCGGGCATATATGCAGAAAAGATCGCTGTTGACGAAGAGAGAGTCCGCCTTAAGAGCCATTTCGTGCAGTTCCGCGACATGATGAACTCGGACGAGCCTATCGGACGCAAGCTTGACTTCCTTGTTCAGGAGATCAACCGCGAGGTGAACACGACCGGCTCAAAGGCGCAGGATCTGCGTGTGACACGTCTGGTAGTGGATATGAAGAGCGAGATAGAGAAGATTCGCGAACAGATACAGAATATAGAATAATATGAAGCTGAACAGAAGGCTGCTGCCGTGGTTTCTGGCGGCTGAGATCTCTGTTATCATCGTATTTGCGGCAATTCTGATATGCAAAGAAATGAGCGATGCAGTCTTCCTTTTCACCGCAAGTATTCCGTTTTTGCTTGCATTCGGAGGGAAGTGTGCGGAGATAAAAGGAGATCACCCGAAGGTGATGCCGCTCCTGATAGGAGTACCTGCCATTATTGCTGCTGCGCTGATCATTGCCGGGGCAGTGAAAGATGTGGTGGATCCTCTCGGCTGGGTAACCGGGCATTTATACATTGCTCCTTTTCTTATGAAGCTTTTACTTCCGGCGGTTATCATAAGCGCGGCAATGGAGATCATAATTCTGATAAAGCGCAGAAAAGCGGGTTACATTTTTGATGAAACCGATACTGCGGGAGTTCTGCCCTGCATCATTATTATTGCAGCGACAGCATTTCTGTTATGGTTCTCCGCTTATGGCATAAGACATCAGACAGCGTTATATAGTCGTATTTAAAGTCGGATCGGTACTATTAAAAGTCGAATAGATGTATATAATAAGTCGAAAATGACATTTAAAGTCGAAAAAGGTAGGATATGTACACTGATTACAAGGAACTCGGAAAGCGTATAGCGAAGCGCAGAAAACAGCTCGGACTAAAGCAGTCCGAGGTGAATGAAATGGCTGGACTCAGCGATAAGTACCTGTCGAATATAGAACGCGCGGTGTCGATACCGAGCATTGATGTACTGATGAAGCTGTGTGCCGTGCTCAAGACAACGCCGGACGAGCTTCTTCTCGGAACGGAGAGCGCCGGAAAGATCGGGAATGTCGGACGCATCGCCGCAATGAAAGTTGAGGGAATGTCCCGGGAAAAGCAGCTGCTCGCTCTGAGTATGCTTGACTGGATAAGGGAACAGAAGATCTGAAAGATTCTTCGTCTGCGCCTTCGCGCTTGTCCTTCCGGACAGGACCAGCCTACGCGGCTGGATCGCGCCGGCGTGACGCCGGACCCTTATCCCGTAAACGGAGACTGTCAAGATTAAAGATTGATAAAAAGGATCAATAGTAAATGAAAATTCTCGCAATTGAAAGCTCGTGCGACGAGACCGCTGCGGCGGTAGTCGAGGACGGGCGGAAGATAATATCGAATATAATAGCAACACAGGTGGAGGAACATAAGCTCTACGGCGGAGTTGTGCCGGAGATAGCTTCCCGCCGTCACTGTGAAAGCATAGTCGGCGTGGTTGACGAAGCACTTGAAAAAGCGCAGATGACCGCGGCTGACCTTGACGCGATAGCCGTGACTTATGCCCCCGGACTTATCGGCGCGCTGCTGGTAGGCGTGAACTTTGCGAAGGGACTTGCATTCGCTTCGGGAAAGCCGCTTATCCCCGTTCACCACATAAAGGGTCATATCGCGGCGAACTATATCGCTCATCCGGAGCTGGAGCCGCCGTACATCTGCCTTGTGGCGTCCGGCGGACATTCGCAGATAATGCGGGTCGAGAGCTACACGAAATTCGTGACCATAGGCAGGACAATGGACGACGCGGCGGGCGAAGCATTCGACAAGGCAGCGCGGGCTATGGGATTCCCCTACCCCGGCGGTATGCACATAGACAATGCTTCAAAGCGCGGCGACAGGACGAAGTACAAGCTGCCTCGCCCGAAAACCGCCTCTCCCTACGATTTCAGCTTCTCCGGACTTAAAACCAATGTCATCAATCTTGTGCATAACGCGGAGCAGAAAGGCGAGACACTTGACATCGACTCGCTTGCCGCGTCTTTCCAGTACACGGTGGCGGATATCCTTACATCGAAGTTTGTTGCAGCGGCGAATGAATACGGCTATAAGACCGCGGCGCTGGCGGGAGGAGTTGCCGCAAACTCCGGACTGCGGAGCCTGCTTGAAGAGCGGTGCGCGGCAAGAGGGATAAAGCTATTTATACCGCCGATAGCGCTTTGCGGCGACAACGCGGCTATGATCGGTAGCCAGGCATTCTACGAATACACCGAGGGCGGCGTGACAGCCGACGGTTCCCTGAACGCGGTTGCATCTATGCCGCTTGAATAACTCCCCCGTCTTGTGTACTGATGCACAGGAGCAAATAGACATATCTTCTAAAATTCTCCGAAAAAACACTACAAATCTAACAAATATACATATAAATTATTGACAGAAGAGGTAATTTCTTATATAATATTAATGTATCATTATAAATTTATTTCACGGAGGGCATTGAAATGTATGACAATAAGCTCATCTGCGGAATTTGCGGCGGAGCCGTAAACGCTGATGAAAACGGAGTTTCCGGTGTATGTTCACACTGCGGAAACAAAATGATGTATCCGGGATCAGATATCAAGAAAATCAACAGAATTACATACCTCAGAAACACCTTTAAGTTCGATGAAGCCGAAAAGCTCGCAAAGGAGCTTACAGCTGCAGATCCGGACGACTGCGAAGCGCACTGGAACCTGCTGCTCTGTGAGTATGGTATCCAGTATGTGAGAGAAGGCGCTAACCTTTATGCTGTATGCAGAAAGGATATCTCCGATCTTCCCGCATTCAAGGAGAGCGTAAACTACAAGGCTGCCACAGAAAAGGCTTCCGAGGAACTTCGTCCCGGTTATGAAGAGCTGGGTGACGCTATCGAGGACAGCGTATCTATCACAAGAAACGTGCTCAAGCAGGAGAAGAACTATGATGTTTTCATCTTGAGCCCCGACAATGCGACAGTTGATACCGATATTGACGGAGACAAGATATTCCTCCGCTTTACCTCTAATCTCGGATTCAGCGCATTCTATGCTCCCGAGATGATGAAGGATATAGACGCAGTGGAGAAAGCTGCGCAGACCGTATTTGCGCTCAAGAATTCAAGAATACTGCTCCCGTCGTTCAGAACAAAGGACGACTGCCGCGACGGATTCCTTGAGTATGCGGTAAATATGTTCTGCGAAGCTGCCGAGAAGGACGATGAGAAGCTTGTATTCCCGATCTTCAACGCTTCCGCTCTGCAGTTCCAGCAGCTTCCCGAAAAGCTTGTCTGGTGTGATGAGATATTCAACTGCGCCGAAGATGAGTTCATGAGAGAGATCTCCGATAAGGTTGAGTCTATCCTCAAGCCCGAGGTTAATGCGATCGAACCGGAGACGCTGGTTACTGCGACTGCTGCAAACAAGGAGAACCTTGTAAAGCGTGCATATATGTTCCTTGAGGACGGCGAGTTTGAGACTGCCGATTCTTACTTCGACAAGATACTCGATATCGACATCGAGGATTCGAGAGCATATATCGGTAAGCTTCTTGCAGAGTGCAAGCTCCGCAACGAGGAAGAGATCCGCAATCTTCCCCAGACTGTTACCGACGACAAGAACTTCAAGAAAGCGATCAGATTTGCTACTCCCGAACAGAAGGCTCACTACGAGGCTCTCAACGGTGCGATCGTAGCAAGAATAGAGGAAGAAAAGCGTGAGATAGCGGAACAGCATGCGAAGCTGAAGGCAGAGCGTGAGGAGAAGGAAGCTATCGAGCGTGAGCGCCGCGCACGCCAGAACAAGGAAGAGCGCAAGCTTGAATATCAGCGCCGCCGCGATCCTATGAGAAAGACGCTTCTCGAAGTACAGGCGGAGCTTGGCAAGACATTCCTCTCTCCGAAGCGCAAGACCGAGCTTAAGGAGCAGGAAGAGACTCTCAAGCGCAACCTTAAGAACCTCGATGATATCTTCTTTGATATTTTCGACTGATAGAGTAAGATGACATAATAAAACCGCTGAATGATGTTCATTCGGCGGTTTTTGTTTACATAAGTGAATTAACGAGGGTGTTGTAGTAGTTGGCAGTGCTGGTGTAGGAATCGTCGCTGTCCTCTTCACCGGAGAGAAAGTCGAGAAGCGAGCCATTCTGCGAGCCGGTTATAGACGATGCATAGGTGGAGACTGCGTTTGAAGCGGAGGACACTGTGCTGATGAAGCCGGAGATGTCCAGCTCCTCGAACTTGTCCGGCTCAAAGGTAAGCTTGCCGGAAGCGTCGGCAGTAATGCCGGCTTTTGCGAGAAGCTCAGAGGCGGTTTCGGAGGCTGTTTTGAACAGGCGGGTGTACATTATCCCGGAGGCTGTGGATCGGGCGGTTAGTCCGGACAGCAGAGAGTTGTATTTATCGACGAAATCGGAGATAACCGGGATAAGAGTTTCCCTGTCCGCGCCCTCTGCGGCATTCAGCAGATTGACTGCCGCGGTAAGTCCGTCCGCTGCCGCTTTAACGCTGTTGTCGGATATCGGAAGTCCGAGCGCGCCTACCACTGCGGCTGCTGTGGTGTCGGAATCCGCGTTGGACAGCGCATAGAGCAGTGTCTTTCCGTCTGCCCTCGCAAGAGGAGAAGTGCTGCTGCCGGTGTCTTTCATTCCGACGGTTTTTGTTTTTTCGTCAGTATTCGTCATCATCGAACGAAGAATGTCCCCGAAGCTCTCGGTACTGTGAGTTCCGCCCATTACAGCGGACTTTGTACTTTCGATCTTCGCCCGGACAGCTTCTCCGATAAGACCTGTCTGGTATATATACATCTCTGTTCCTTTCTCTCTCTTCGGCATGCCCATTATATCGCAGCCGGCTTCACTTGTAAAGGGGACTCCAAATTTTTTTCACTCTTATATCGGGGTGAAAAAATTTTGAAGCCTCCCCCTTGACAAGCGATTCCGGCTGCGATGTGGGGCAGTTAAGCCGAAGAAAGGAGAAGAGTATTCTGCACCATTGCTCCGGAATCTCTCAATCTCTCTCAACCTCTGTGTGCTTGCCGACAATGAACGCTATCATAAAGCCGAGAGCCAGCGCGACAACTCCGATCAAAGTGTCTATGTTGAGACCAAAGCCGGCGGGCAGTATCGCATAGAGTGAACCTGCCACAAGACCGAGTATTGCCGCGAAAACCCACAGCCTGAATTTTTTCATTAAGAATGTGATGAGCCTTGCGCCGAGAACAAGTCCCGCAACCACGCCTATCGCTGTCGGAATGATAACAGCGAAGTTGAGCGAGTGAATGTGTATCGACGCGATAACGGTTTCGTATGTTCCGAGCAGCATCATTATGAATGAGCCGGAAACTCCCGGGATTATCATAGCTACCGCTGCTATGAATCCGGCTATGAGAAACAGTGCGAATGCGCCGATACCTTCCACGTCTGCGGCGGAAGCAACAACTCCCGACTTTTCAAGCACAGAAAGATAGATAACAAGTGCGGCAGCGAGTACCATTATCACATTGCAGAGCAGAGAGAACTTCTCTCCGCGGGAGGTGGCATTTCGCAGTATCAGCGGAACGCTTCCCGCAATAAGTCCCATGAAGAACATATATGTTTCGGTAGGGAAATTGCCGAAAAGCCACTTAATCACAACGGCAAATCCAAGCAGTCCCGCAACTGCGCCTATACCGAAGAAGATCAGAAATACGATGTTCTTTTTGATCTCCTTTAAATTGAGGGAAAGTGCGCCGCATACCTTGTCGTAGCAGCCGAATATCACCAGCATTGTACCGCCGGAAACCCCGGGGATTATATTGGCTATTCCGAAAACAAGTCCGTACAGGACGGCAAGTACATACTGCATTTTGGTCTTTCTCCTCAGTTGTTGTTAAGTCTGTTCATTGTTGCGCGAATAAGTTCGGCGGGAACCTGAAGCAGAACGGTTATTACTATTGCGATGATAAGCGATAAGATGTCGGGTGCCGCAAGTCCGAGAGCCGTGTTGACAACAGGCACGAATGCGATTATCAGCGAGAATGCGAAAGTGATGCCGGCTATCATCCACGCGAATGTCTGATGAGCGCGGAAAACGTCGAATACTGTGTTTCTGCCGAGATTGGAGATGCAGATTATCAGCAGACCGAATACAAATATCAGCAGAAAGCCGCTTCTTGTAAGCTCCGTAAGAGCGCCCGCACCGTCCGGTGCGGCATTTCCCGAGGAGATCACATAGTAGATTATCTCCGCCGCCGCAAGACCTGTCATCTGCACTAACGGACGGATAAAGAAGCTGAGCCGGAGATGCCCGGAGCCGATATAGACCGAGGGTTCGGTCAGGTTCTTGATATCAGCAGTGTTCTCGAAGTAGATGAAGCACGCGGCAGGGATAATGAGCACCGCAAGCAGTGAGCTTATTACCGGCGAGATGATGAATTCCGTACCGAGCAGTATATTGAATACCGCGAAGATTATCATGGTTCCGAGAGCGGTAATTGCCGTGGAAATACAGCGCTTTATGTTGATGTGGGACTGTCTTGCGGTGGTGACGATATCGGTTACTGTCTCGAAGCTGTCATCGCCGACGATAACATCGCTTTCCTCGAATGCCGCACCCACAACGTCCTTCGCAACCGATACGCCGATGTCGGCAAGCTCAAGCAGATCGCTGTCCGAAGCGGTCTCTCCGGTTATCATCACAGTCTCTCCCGCCTGGCGAAGCCGTCTTATGATATCCGGCTTCATATCCGCGGTTATTCTCGCAAATGCGCAGACATCGGTGAGATCGAGTTCTTCCTCCGATTTAAGCATATCGCCGGTGATAACGCGGTCGCCCTTTATGCCGACTTTGTTTGCGACCGCGAGTGCCGCTTCGGGGCTGTCGCCGGTGGTCATTATCACCCTTACGCCGGCTTTCCGGCAGCCTATGATCGCTGCGGGAATATAGTCCTTGGTCTGGTTCTCGAATGCAAGCAGTCCCATGAAGCTGTAGTGCGCGTCGCTTATCTTTTCAGGTATTCCGGCATCATCGTCAAGCTTTGCATAAGCGACTGCGAGTACGTTATAGCTCTGTTTTGCGAAGCTTACCTGCTTGGTCTGCACCTTGTACAGCATATCGTTCGGAACGTCGCAGAGAGGCAGGAGCTTATCCGGGGTTCCCTTTATGCAAAGGAGACGGGAACCGCCGACTGTCCAGAGATTACCGGAAGCGCCCTCCGTATCGCTGAAGGGGTATTCTTTCAAATGCTCGTTTTCGAGGAGCGCTTCGGTATCTGTGCCGCGGAATGCCGCATTAAGGATTATCGCCTTGTCGAAGGGATCGTCGGTGTCACGCTTGCAGGAAAGAACGGAAACGTTCGTGAGCATAGCCGGGTTTGCGGTAAGATCATCGGCTATCTGCATATTCTTCTCGGTGATCATTCCGCTCTTATCAATAAGTATGCAGCTTGCCGCGTTTATATATTCGATAGTTTTCAGACTTTTCACCCATATCCGCTTTTCTTCGAGCTTTAATGCGCCTTTTATATAGTAAACGCGCACAAGCGATGCTGTTTCGGAGGGTATAAAGCAGAGTGCAAAGGCAGCAGCCGGGTAGAAGGTGTTGTATATGATCTCCGTATATGGGATATCAACGCGCATATTGATGAATGCGAAAACGCCGATAATCAGCATAACTGCCGCGATGGCGGTAAAGATGCCGGAGATGCGGAGCACAGCCTTTTCGAGAGTGGTGTAGTATTCCTCGTGCTCTTTCATAGCGCCGAACTCCTTGAAGAAGCGGGTATCTACGCCGGTAGCGGTAACGCGTGCGGCAAGGAGACCGGAGACTATCTTGGTGCCTTTGTAGATGCAGCTTTTCTTGATCTCTTCGTTTACGCTGTCGGAGCCGATTATCTTGCTCACGGGAGTCTTGCTGCCGGTGAAGATGCACTCATCTACGGTAAGATCCTTTATTTCGAGCAGGTGCGCATCAGCCGGAACGCTTTCGCCCTCGCTGAGTATCAGTATGTCGTCCGGCACGATAAGCTCACGGCGGATATTGCGTATCTCACCGCCGCGGACAATGCGGAACTCGGTCTTTGAGCGGGATTTCATCTCGAAGAAGTACTTGTCGTTCTGGGTGTTCTTGATTATCTCTGTGGCTGCGAATACGCCTGCAAGAAGGAGCAGCACCGAGCCGGTAACTATCGGCTGCATCGAGTCTGTCATGGTGATGCCGTACCATATACTTAACGCGGCGGCAGCGAGCATTATCACGAATCGCAGGTTGAAAAACGCCTTGACGGGGCTGTAGCCCTTGTTTTTCTCATCAAGCTTTGTATCACTGTTATAGCCGTAGAGTCTTATATTTTCCTCAACGCGGTCATTGTCGAGACCGGTGTAATCATTTTTAAAATCGTATATCTGTGCCAAATCAAGCAGCCCTTTCTCCAATTTATACTATATTATACTATATCTTTACATTTTTCTAACATTATACCACAATATCTATTAAAAATCAATACTTTTGACGTTTCTGTAAAATATGACAAACCATTCGCTTGTTTAACATTCGGACTTGCTAAAATTGCCGAACCGTGCTATAATAAAACGGGAAGTGTCTTTAATGCGTGTGTCCGGAAACTTCCTTACGGCATCGTGCTGTGGAGGGTCAAGTCCCCTTTTTAAGAGGGATCGTGGAGGTGAGCGTTTGAAAAAAAGAATACTTGCGCTTGCCGCGGCAGCGATCACAGTGCTTTCCTCCTGTTCCGCGCAGGTGGAGGAGCTTCTGAGCCCGCCGAGACTTGAGGGAGAGCAGACGGAGATATACTCCGCGCTCCGGAAGTTTACCAGCGGCGACATCATCTTCAAATACCCGCGAAGCGGACAGTACCGCAGCGCTTTTGTCGTTAAAGATCTTGACGGTGAAGCAACAGATGAGGCTATCGTTTTCTACGAAGTCCCGAATGTTTCGGACGGCTCGTCGCTCAGAATGAACTTCCTCGATAAGCAGGACGGAAAGTGGGTCTCGGTGTATGACTTTGCGGCTTCCGGAAGCGAAGTTGACAGCGTCCGCTTCGAGGATCTCGGAAACGGCTCGACTATGATAATCGTCACTTACCTCATGCAGAGCACATCTGACCGCTACACAAGCGTTATGACATACAGCAACGGAGTTCCGGAAGAGCTTATGAGCGTGCGCAACATCTATATGGATATCCTTGATGCGGACGGTGACGGTACAAACGAGATGTTCGTCATAACTAACGAACGTCCTACCGGAAGCGCCTGGACCCGCATCTACGGAACCCGCAGCGGTTCGTTCGGCGAGATCGGATTCACCCCGCTCAACAGCGGATTTGCCGGTATCAAGGACGTTTTCTGCGGAAATTGCGGCGACGGCGGAAATCTGCACGCGGTTTTTGTTGACTACACATTCTCCGACGGTACATTCGGAACCGATGCTGTCATAAGCGGCAACGGCATCTTCTACCTCTCCCCTGCCCTTGACCCTGATGTCACGCTGCGCGTTTCCAACAGCTACACTCCCTATATCCCCTGTATGGACGTTGACGGCGACGGAGAGACGGAAGTTCCGAGAAGCGTTCCGTTCCCGGGATTTGAAGATATGCCTGCCGCCGAGCAGGTAAATCTTACCGAATGGTACAGACTTGTGCGCAACGGCACGGCGGAGGAGCTTAAATACCGGAGCTTTGCCGGAACCAAGGGGGATTATATATTCCTGTTCCCGGACAACTGGACCGGAGTTACCGCCGCAGTTTCGATATCGGAGGGAATGGTGGTGTTCAACCGCTATGACAGCATTTCCGGCACAATGGGGGAAGAGATACTGCGGCTTTACGGAACGGCGGACAGCGGAGCCGACAAGTTTGCCGACAGCGGGTATCTCTATCTCGGACGAAGTGAGAGCACGGGATATTCGTACTACGCCCAGCTCTCGGACAGCAAGCTTGTACCGACAGCCGACGAATTTGACAGGCTTTTCGTACTGCGCTGAAAATGAGGTGAACATAAAATGGAAGAGAAGAGAATACTTGTATGTGAAGATGAGGACGCGATCCGCGAGTTTGTGGTGATACATCTCAAGAGATCGGGTTATGATGTATATGATGTGGACAGCGGCGAGAAGGCTGTGGAAGCATGGAAGAACGGAATGAGATTCGACATCGCCCTGCTGGATATAATGATGCCGGGAATGGACGGAACGCAGGTATGCCGGTTTCTCCGGAGCGAAAGCAGCACGATCGGCATAATAATGCTCTCCGCGAAGAGCCAGGAAATGGACAAGGTGAACTGCCTTATGATGGGTGCGGACGATTATGTCACGAAGCCTTTTTCCCCGTCGGAGCTGATAGCGCGTGTTGACGCGATATACCGCCGTGTGAGCATATCCCGGCTTGCTTCCGACAGCGAGAGTGAGCTTGAATCCGGTCCGTTCCGCGTTGATCTTCGCAGCAGGCGCATTATGAAGAACGGCGAGCCCCTTGATATAACGCAGGTGGAGTATCACATTATAGAGTATTTCATAAAGAACGCAGGGAGTGCGGTTGACCGCCGGACGCTTTTGAACAAGATCTGGGGCGAGGGCTACTACGGCGACGACAAGATCGTTGATGTCAATATCCGCCGGATAAGAATGAAGATCGAGGACGATCCTTCCAATCCCAGGTATATCCAGACCGTCTGGGGGTTCGGATATAAGTGGGGAAACGGCTCGGACGAGAGCTGATCGAGAGGGTTTGGAGATTTCGGGAGATTTTAGAGAGGTTTTGAGACGGGGCGCCGCCCCGGACCCCGCAATCCCCCTTTAAAAAAGGGGTCTTAACCCCCTAAACAGACTGCTGTATTTCAGAGTTCGCAGCTATTGGCGGGTGCAGTGAAAAATGCAGTGGGGCTGGCGATATTTCAACAGAATATAACAGAAACAGCTTGATGTACAAACCAAATCAAGCTGTTAGTCTTTAAAGAATCTCTTTAGTTTTGGAACGGAGTCTTTGCCAACCCCACTGCATTTCAGTCTGCACCTGTCAAGAGCTGTACACTCTGAAATACTGCATCAGTTTAGGGTGTCCAGCCCCCTTTTTCAAAGGGGGCTGGCGGGGTCACAGGGTCACGGCAGGAAGCCGTGAGTAGGCTGCCAAAAGGCACGCACGATGCGTGCATATAGAGCAGCCGAAGCAGCGCCCCTTCTTAAATTCTCTCAAAAACTCTCTTTCATAGCTTCTATATTTCTGCGCATCATCGAAATATACGTCTCGCCGGCAGCGAGATCTGCGTCCGAGAGGGTGTGGCAGGAGTGCATAAGCCTTGTTTCCGCTCCGACAGCTTCCGCGATCGCATCTGCAACCTTCTCGGTGGAAAACTCGATGTGATAGATAACTTTCGCATCGGTCTCCTTCGCTGCCTCGATAAGCTCGGTCATCTTGGCGGCGCTCGGCTCGGTATCTGTCGAGCAGCCCGGAAAAGCAGCGAGATAATCTATGCCGTAATCGTGCGCCATATACTTGAACGGGAAGCGGTCACCGAATATAAGCGGCTTGTCGAGCATGTCCGCGGCAGCTTCAAGCTCGTCCGAAAGCGCGTTCAGCTCTGCGGTATAGGCGGCGAGCCCGTCCCTGTACTTCTGCGCATTCTCCGGCGCGGCTTCGCAAAGCGCGTCCGTTATTCCCTCCGAGATCGCTATCGCGTTTTTCGGGGAAGTCCAGATATGCTCGTCATACTCGGTCTCTTCCTCGTGATCGTGGTCATCATCGTGCTCGTGCTCATGCTCGTCATCGTCGTGGTCTTCCTCGATAAGGTCAACGAGATCGGACATTCTGACGATGCGTACACCGCTGTCGATGCTGTCGGCTATCGTATCTACCCATGCGTCGCTTTCGCCGCCGGTGTAGATGAAGATATCGGCTTCGTTTATCTTTATGATATCCTTTGCGGTAGGCTCAAATGTATGTGCGTCCTGACCGCCTTTAAGGAGCATTTCGGGAACTACCGAACCTCCTGTTATCTGCTTCACGAAATCGTAAGGCGGGAAATTCACGGTTATTACACGGAGTTCACCGGACTGTGCAGGCGGTTCCGGCTTTGAGCAGCCGGACAGCATAACTGCACCGGCGAGAAATGCCGCCGCAAGATATTTAACTGTTTTTTTCATAAGATCTCCTGTTTTTGTTATGTCAGTGTATTAATAATACCACAAAGACAGGCAAAAATCAAGCGCAGGATTGTGCAAAAAAATAGAGCAATAAACGGCTGCTGTCTTGATTTTTTTATTATTATATGGTATAATCTAATGTTGTAATGATATAAGCGAAAGGACGATAAGTTTGGCGGTCATAATTTCGATAGTGAATCAGAAAGGCGGAGTCGCAAAGACCACCACCGCCGTAAACGTAGCTGCCGCGCTCGGCGCAATGGGCAAGAAGGTACTGCTCGTCGATCTCGATCCCCAGGGCAATGCCACAGCCGGTCTCGGAATATCCGGCGGAGCGAAGCGCGAGCTCGAATATACTACATACGATGTTATCATGGGCGAGGTAAGACCTGCCCAGGCTGTGATAAAGACGAAGTTCAGGAACCTCTGGCTTATGCCCTCAACGCAGGCTCTTGCGGAGGCGGAGATAAAGCTGCTCAAATTCGAGAACAAGAACCTCCAGCTCAAGAAAGCTATACTCCAGATAAGGGACGAGTACGATGTTATAATGATCGACTGTCTGCCGTCACTCGGAGTGCTTGCGCTGAACGGGCTGAATGCCTGCGACAGGATAATCATACCGATGCAGTGCGAACCGTACAGCCTTGAGGGTGTTGCGGAGCTTATCGCGATAGTAAAGCGCGTGAAGAAATCCAGCAACCGCAGTCTCCAGGTAATGGGCATCGTGTTCACAATGGTTGACAGCAAGCTCAAAGTGAACCGCGAGGTAATGCGGGCGATAAAGTCAAAGTTCCCGGAGGACATCTTCTTCAATGCGGAGATACCAAGGAATGTGCGTCTCACGGAAGCGCCGAGCCACGGTGAGCCGATAATGTACTACGATCCGAACTCAAAGGGATCGGAGGCATACGGTCAGCTTGCGCGTGAAGTTGCGAAGAAGTGCAAGGCGATGGAAGAGATGCTTTAATTGCATTACCGCGGGTAATTGCAGGAGATAAGTCAACGGAAGGTAATCTGAAAGGAGAACTGAATGGGAAAGAAATCGGCACTTAACAACGATTTTCTTGACGGACTTTTTGACGACGAGATATACGGCTCGGACGACGGCGGGGTTCCTCAGAAGCTTAAGATAGCGGAGATCGAACCCAACAGGAAACAGCCGAGAAAGAGCTTTAATGAGGAAGCGCTGAACGCTCTTGCGGAGAATATCGCGGAGCTTGGCGTAATACAGCCGCTTACGGTGCGCCCCTACGGAGACGGGTATCAGAT
Source organism: Ruminiclostridium sp. (assembly GCA_017479645.1). Classification (GTDB taxonomy): domain Bacteria; phylum Bacillota; class Clostridia; order Oscillospirales; family Ruminococcaceae; genus Ruminiclostridium_E. The sequence continues at coordinate 15,075 of JAFVBZ010000081.1, forward strand.
AGTAGCCGGTGAAAGGCGCTGGAGAGCGGCGAAGATAGCGGGACTCAAGGAAGTTCCGGTAAGGATAATGGAGCTTGACGACGAGCAGACAATGCTCATCGCGCTTATAGAGAACCTCCAGCGTGAAGATCTCAACCCGATCGAAACGGCTCTCGGATATAAGCAGCTTATGGAAAAATGCTCAATGACCCAGGAGGAGGTCGCAAAGCGTGTCGGGAAGCCGCGTCCGTCGGTAGCGAACGCGCTGCGCCTGCTGACGCTCCCGGACGACTTGCAGGACAAAGTGCGCGAGGGCGAGCTTTCGGTAGGTCACTGCAAGGTAATTCTCGGCATACAGGACAGTGCGATCCAGCATGCGCTTGCGGAAAAGGCGATGAAGGACGGTATAAGCGTCCGCGCACTTGAAAGGCTTGCGAAGCAGATGACCACCGCGAAGCCGGAAAGAGAACCTCCGAAACGCGACACTTACGTTGTTGAAGCGGAGATAAGCATGACCGACTATATCGGAAAGCCTGTTCGCATAGACAAGTCAAAGGACAGATATACGTTCAGTATAGACTGCGCCGACATGGACGAGCTCAAAGAGCTCATTTCGTTCCTGTCGAGGATAGAGAAGTAGCGCGGATACAGATTCGATAGTAAAGATCAGATTAATTATTAATGAAAGGATATAAATAAAATGATCGACATTAAATTTTTAAGGGAAAACCCCGATGCGGTAAAGGAAAATATCAGGAAGAAGTTTCAGGATCAGAAGCTTCCGCTCGTTGACGAGGTCATAGAGCTTGATGCCGAAAGCCGCAAGACACAGCAGGAAGCCGACGGACTCCGCGCTGACAGGAACCGCATCTCCAAGGAGATCGGCGCACTCATGGGCAAGGGTCAGAAGGAAGAAGCCGAAGCCGCAAAGAAGAAGGTAGGCGAGTTCTCCGCAAGACTTGCAGAGCTTGAAGCAAAGGAAGCCGAGCTTTCCGAGAAGATCACAAAGATAATGATGACAATACCGAACATCATTGATCCCAGTGTTCCGATAGGAAAGGACGATTCCGAGAATGTTGAAGTAGAGCGTTTCGGCGAGCCTAAAGTTCAGGATTTCGAGGTTCCCTACCACACCGATATTATGGAGAAGCTCAACGGTATTGACCTTGATGCCGCAAGACGAGTTGCAGGCAACGGCTTCTACTATCTTATGGGAGATATAGCGAGACTTCATTCCGCTGTTATCGCCTACGCGAGAGACTTTATGATAAACAGGGGCTTTACCTACTGCGTACCTCCGTTCATGATAAGAAGCAATGTTGTTACAGGCGTTATGAGCTTTGCCGAAATGGACGCAATGATGTACAAGATCGAGGGCGAAGACCTATACCTCATCGGTACGAGTGAGCATTCCATGATCGGTAAGTATATAGACACTATCGTTCCTGAAGAGACACTTCCCCACACCCTCACCAGCTACTCTCCCTGCTTCCGCAAGGAGAAGGGTGCTCACGGACTTGAGGAGCGCGGAGTTTACCGTATCCACCAGTTCGAGAAGCAGGAAATGATCGTAATATGCAAGCCCGAGGACAGCCCGGTATGGTATGACAAGCTCTGGAAGAATACAGTCGATCTCTTCCGCTCTATGGATATACCGGTAAGAACACTGGAGTGCTGCTCCGGAGATCTTGCCGATCTTAAGGTAAAGAGCGTCGATGTTGAAGCGTGGTCGCCGAGACAGAAGAAGTACTTTGAGGTGGGAAGCTGCTCCAACCTCGGTGACGCTCAGGCTCGCCGCTTAAAGATAAGGATCGCCGGCAAGGACGGCAAGAAGTATCTTGCACACACTCTCAACAACACTGTCGTTGCACCTCCGAGAATGCTTATCGCGTTCCTTGAGAACAACCTCAACGAAGACGGTTCGGTAAATATCCCCGAGGTACTCAGACCCTACATGGGCGGTATGTCGAAGATCGAAGTTCCGAACAAGTAAGGATATAAAAAACAAATAGGCAAGTTAACGTATTCCCCGGGCAGGCAATTATACCGCAAACGGGGAATATCGTTTATACTGCGGTTTCACAGGAGGTGTCTGTATGGCATATTCGGGTAAGAGCGGTTTGCCCCGTTTCGCGGTAAGACTTCTGTTAGGTCTGGCAATAGGCGGGATAATGCTGACCGGGTTCGGTCTGGTTGATGCTTTCAAAGATCTTTTCGCATCACATCGTGACATAAACTACCTGTCCAAGGAAGAGTTCAGAGTCGGCGACATAGTCCGCGGTACGGTTTCGGAGACTCTCGGATATGCGGCGACAGTCGAGACTACGGAATACACGATGCACATTATAAAGGGCAAGTCGTACACTTCCGGATACTATTATGTGATACCGTTTTTCAAGTCGATCGACGACTCCGTACCGGAAAAGATCATAATGTACAAGACCGGCAACAAGGCGCAGATCGCAGTGTTTGAATCGCTTATAGACGAGACTTACGACTATTACTACGGTGAAGCGAAAGAGACAAACTCTCATGTCAATATAGACCGTGCGGAGGTATGCACGATGAATGCCGAAGAGAAAGAGGCATTCGATGACTTTATTCACGAGTTTGTTTATGGGTATTTTGAGAAATCGTCCGCGTCTGAAAAGATATACCTCGAAAATGCGTACAAAGACGCAATGGTGCCGTATCTTGTCGAGTTTCACGCGCAGACGGCGAATGTTATGCTTCCTATGGGAATAGGAATGCTGGCGATACTGGTGATAGTGGCGGTCATCTATATCATAAAGAAGAACAAGAGCTCATCGAGCTACAACTATGTGCAGACGAGCGCGCCTTTCGTATCGCCGAACAATGACCCGAATCTGAACTCGCCCACAGGACTTAAGAACGCAAGCGATATGTTCTATCAGCAGGGCGGGAATGCAAATGCACCGCGTCCGGGCGGAATACCGGGAAGCGGCAATATACCGAGTCCGCAGAATGATCCGGCTTTCCGGAATCCCCAGACCCCGCCGATCCCCGGAAATATCCCGCAGAACAACAATAACGGATTCAGCGTGCCGAAGCATTCCGACACATACGGTCTCCAGCCGGGCAACAAATACGGGATAAGGCGCGACTCGTACAGAAAGGATTACAGTCATAGCGAGCGTCCGTTACCGCCTGTCGAGAATGCGAACGGCGGAAATAACGGCACTGCGGTCGGCGGAACGATGATGTACGATCCGCAGACGGGAATGCCGGTTTACACAAGCACGTTCGGCAGTGTTACACCGACAGGGGCGAGACCGGCTGCACCGGTACGGAACGAACCGGCGGGTGAGAGTATGCCGTCGGTTGATCCGGCAAGCGAAGAGTTCGTGGACATGTCGAACGGCGGACTTTCACCGGAGGAAAAGGTGCAGAGGAATGCGGTGATGCCGCACAACGGGAACATACCGGTCATAAATCCGGATGCGCACAACTACGCGAATATGTTCGGCACTGTCATACCGGCGGAGACGAAGGAACCGGTGCCGGAGAAACCGGCGGTTGAGGAGATAAGACCGGCAACGTCCGCGGACAATATAAGTGCTGATTTCCAGGTTGAGCAGACAGACCCGGAGATGCGGAATATGCTGTTCGGCGGATCGGGCGGAGATATGAACGAGGTTGATCCGTACACGGAGAAGAATGTTGATGTAAGCAACGGCGGTATAGAGCTTGACGAGGAAGAGCAGCCGAGGTCAATCGAGAAGAAGGAAGCTCCGTCACGGCAGCCGGCGCAGGAAAGCGAAGCTTTCAAAGCGCCGCAGCAACCGGCTCCGGCAGCTCCAACGGCTATGCCGGAGGCAGAGCCGCAGAGCGCATTCAAGGAGCCGGCAGGCATACCGGAGAAGCCGGAGGCTGCTCCGGAGAGAACCGGCACATACAGCATATTCGACAGCGGCAGCAAGTACAGCACATACACGAGCAGCTACACCGGCGGCAGCTCCTACAATATCTTCAAGAAAGACCCGCCCAAGCCTGCGGACGATACCGGGAGTATGGGCTTCCCGGTGACGGAGAAAGACTTCCCGAAACCCGATAACAGCTTCCCGGAAGCCGGTTCGTCCGATGTCGGCGGCAAAGATGACTTTATCTTTTGAGGCGGCGGACGCGCCGCGGCGAAATGCGCAGCGACATTCTTCTATCGGCGGGTGCATTGCACGAAGCAATGGCAGTTGCCGTCAAAAGCGCGCACGATGCGCGCATTTATAACGGCAACGATGCCACCTCGGTTAGTTATATTCATCTGAATACAAAAACAGCTTGCAGAAAATTTCTCTGTAAGCTGTTTTCTTGTTATTTTCTGAGAGGGATCTTCGCCAACCCCACTGCGTTTCAGTCGGCACCAGCCCACAGCTGTACACTCTGAAACACAGCAGTCTGTTTAGGGTGTCCAGCCCCCTTTTTTAAAGGGGGCTGGCGGGGGTTAGGGGGTGTCTCCCCTTCAGAGGGGAGGTGTCACCGTCAGGTGACAGAGGGGCTGACCGACAGACTCAGAGCCCCCTCTCTGAAATCTCAAAAGTCTCTCAAAAGTCTCTCAATCTCTCAAACCTCTCTCTTCAAGATCACTTGATGAGTTTAAACTTACCGAGGATCGGGATCTCGACGGCTTGGTTATTAAGTATATTGACGAGCTCATAGAAGAACACGATAACGTGAACAAGACCGCCGGCAAGGCTGATAAGTCTTCCGAGAGTGGCGAAAATCGAGCTTACGATCGGAACCGGGATCAGTGCAAACGCACCCACGATAGCGGAAATGATGCCGACAGCAAAGCTGAATATCAGCATAACAAGTCCCTGGTTCGCGTGGAACTTGCCCACCTTTGAATCCGGGCATACGACAAGCGGCAGGAAAAACAATATCCACAGATAAGCAAGTATATATGCCCACTTGTTGCTGCTTGCGAGATCGTTGGGGTCAAAATCTTCGGTAAGATTCTTCGCGTTTCCGAAAGTTACTCCCTTATCTGTCGGGTTCTGAGTGCTCTGCTGAAAATTCTGCTGCGCGTTTCCGCTGCCCACGGGTGCTCCGCATGTCGGGCAGGTCGGTGCTCCCTCGGGGAGCTGTGAGCCGCAGTGATTGCAAAATGCCATAGTCTTATTCCTCCTCTGACTGTTCGTCGATCTCGTCCTTAAGCCGATAAAGGGCGTTCTTTATGTCGGTGTATCCGTAGCCGCGCCGTGCAAGCGCCGCCGTTATCTTCTGCATCTCTTTCTTCCCCTCAAGTCCGGGAAGAAAGAGCCTGTCCCGGTATTTCCTGCGCAGAATCACCGCTATCTCAGCGGTGATGTCCTCGGACGTGTACTTTTCCAGTGCGGTTTCTATTGTCTCCGTATCAAGAAGCTTTTGGCGCATCATAAGCGCCGCCCGGCTCTTGCCGTATCTGCGCACCTTTATGTACTGTCTCGCAAGCTTCTCCGCGTACCTGTCGTCGTCAATGTACCCGTATTCGCACATCAGCTCCGCGACTTTTACGGCAGTCTCTTCGCTGTAGTTGTTTCTGAGCTTCTCGACAAGCTCGTTCCTGCCGTAATCGCGTCCGCCGAGAAGGTGCATGGCTCGTCTCTTGGCGATGTCAAGCTCTTCCATAGCTTACGCCTGTATCAGTCCGCGTCAATCTCGTCGATAGCGAACTCTTCAAAATCATCGTCCGCCGCAACTACCACGCTGCTCTTCTTGGGTCTGCCGCGCTTTGCCTTGTCGCCGGCAGGAGCATCTGCATCGGACACGGGTGCTTCGGGAGCAGGAGACGGTTCTGCGTCTGTGCTTTCAGCACCGTCTTCTTCCTCGCCGCTGGTGTCGTAGTCAAGCTTTTCTGCACTTGCCCAGATTTTGTCCTCGATCTCCTTCATAACGTCCGGGTTGTCGTCGAGGAACTTCTTGGTGTTCTCGCGTCCTTGACCTATGCGCATATCATTGTAGCTGAACCACGCGCCGGACTTTTTGATTATATCGAGCTCGATCGCGTAGTCGAGGACTTCGCCTGTCCTTGAAATACCGTGACCGAATATCATATCGAACTCACAGCTCTTGAAGGGCGGAGCAACCTTGTTCTTGATGACCTTGCACTTTGTGCGGTTTCCGATAGTGTCTGCGCCGTCCTTTATAGCCTCACCCTTGCGGACTTCGATACGGACGGAAGCGTAGAATTTGAGAGCGCGTCCGCCGGGAGTAGTCTCCGGGTTGCCGAACATAATACCTATTTTCTCGCGGACCTGGTTGATAAAGATAGCGACTGTGTTGGACTTGGAGATAACGGCTGTGAGTTTCTTCATCGCCGCGGACATAAGCCTTGCCTGCACGCCGACAAAGGTATCGCCCATGTCGCCTTCGATCTCGGCTTTGGTTACCATAGCCGCAACGGAGTCGAGCACGATAATGTCGATAGCGCCGGAACGAACGAGTGCCTCCATAATATCAAGAGCCTGTTCACCGGTATCCGGCTGGGAAACGATAAGCTGATCCACATCAACTCCGAGAGCCTTCGCATAAACGGGATCTAGGGCATGCTCGACATCAACGAATGCCGCAATACCTCCGCGCTTCTGCGCCTCTGCGATCGCATGGAGGGTAACGGTAGTCTTACCGCCGGATTCCGGCCCGAAGATCTCGATGATGCGTCCTTTCGGGAGACCGCCTATACCGAGCGCCATATCAAGACCGATCGAGCCTGTGGGTATAGACTCCACATTAAGGGTAGTCTTCTCGCCCATTCTCATTACCGAGCCTGCGCCGAACTGCTTCTCGATCTGGGCGATAGCCGCGTCGAGGGCTTTCTTTTTATCTTCCGGGGTCACCGGTCTTTCAAGACTTTTTTTGGTAGAAGGTGCTTTAGCCATTTTTAGTTCCTTTCGATGTTATTCCTTTTCATTTTTCGTCACCGCGCATTTCTGGGCGATCTCTTCTATCATACCTTTTTTGATCTCGCACAAACGCATGAACTGCTTTTTGATATCGCTTTTCATGCCGCTTCTCTGCCAGTCGAGAATCTGTCCGAAGCAGGCGCATTTGTAGAAGCTTATGATGACTTCCTTGTCGAAGCTGTCGATATCGTAGCCGCTCAGCACGTTGTTTATGTATGTGGTAACAACATACTCGCAGACTCTCCAGAGGTACTGCTCGTAGATATCGCGGCTTACGGAGTTGTAGATGTGCATTGCCGCCTTGCGGTTGTTCATTGCGAAGCTTATCGCGGCATCAAGGCATTCCTCCAGCGAGTTAATTGACGGATATTCCTTTATGAGTTCTTCCGCCTGCTCCATTACCATTTCTTCGAGAAGCGACGGAAGATCGCGGAAGTGATAGTAGAACGAATTGCGGTTGATACCGCAGTCCTCGACTATATCTTTTACCGTGATCTGGTTTATCGGTCTTTCGTTGAGGAGCTTCAGAACAGAAGCTTTAATTGCCTTTTCCGTAAGATTTGCCAATCTTTCCCCTCCCCTGCGGCAGTAATAACCTTGTATAAAATACACTAAACATTATATCACATTTCGTGAGAAATTACAACCTTTTCGGGGCATTTATTCGAGAAAATAGGAAGCTTCCATATCCGCGGTGGAGAGTGCGAAGGCGAGGGGGAACATCTCGAATGCCCTGCCGATGTTGTTTCTGTCGTTTACATCGCCGTAGGAAAAGCCCATGTGCCAGCGTATCGCCATAGCTTCCTCTCTTGAAAGGCGCATGAAACCGCTTATCATATAGACGGACTTCTCTCCGTGACCATACGGAAGGCTGTCCTCTATGCGGTAGTACGGCACCTTCTCCCACTGACCCTGTTCGTTCTTGGCATTGCGGTAATCGACTTTGTAGAAGTCGGTCTTGCAGATATCGTGCAGCAGTGCGACGAGAGCTATCTGCTCGTCGGTGTAGCCTTTCACGCCGTAAGTCTCCTGTACTCTTTCCCGCTCAAGGTAAGCCTTGAGGCAGTGATAGACATTCAGGGAATGCTGTGCAAGTCCGCCCTCGTAGGCGCTGTGGTATTTGGTGCTGGCGGGAGCGGTGAAGAAGTCGCACTTGTTTGTGAGGTAGTCGAGGAGCCTGTCGGCACCGTCGCGCTTTATGTTTTCTGTGTAAATCTTAATGAACTCTGCCTTTATCTCTTCGGCGGAGCGTTGTATTTTTTCAGCCATAATGATCTCCGTTTACTGCAAAAAATGCCGTACCGCAAATCACGGTACGGCATAATTCTATGCGTTTCTTATGAAAGGATAGCGTGTTCGTCAGCTGCATCGAAGAGGTGGATCTTGTTAGGATCGATAGCGAGCTTAACAACATCCTGCGGACGAGCTGCGCAGCGAGGCGAAACTCTTGCTGTGATCGGCATACCCTCGCATGTGAGGTAGAGGTATGTCTCGGCACCCATCATTTCCGTTACATCAACGTTTGCTTCGATAACGCCAGTTGTAGCAGCGGAGAGGAACATTTCCTCATCGTGGATGCTCTCGGGACGGATACCGAGGATAACGTCCTTGTCAACGTAGTAGTTGAGAGCTTCAGCGTCAACCTTAGCGGACGGGATCTCAACGTAGAACTTTCTTCCTCTGGAAGTCTTTGTATCTTCGGAACCGAACTCTACTGTGTACTTGCCGTTCATCATGATGAGCTTAGCGTCGATGAAGTTCATCTGAGGTGTGCCGATGAAGCCTGCAACGAACTTGTTTACAGGGTTCTCGTAGAGGTTCAGAGGCGAGTCGATCTGCTGGATATAACCGTCCTTCATAACAACGATACGGTCACCCATCGTCATAGCCTAGATCTGGTCATGTGTAACGTAGATGAATGTAGTACCGAGTTTCTTATGGAGCTTGGAGAGCTCGGTTCTCATCTGCGCAAGCAGCTTTGCGTCGAGGTTTGACAGAGGCTCGTCAAGGAGGAATACCTGAGGATCACGAACGATAGCACGACCCAGCGCAAGACGCTTTCTCTGACCGCCGGACAAAGCCTTCGGCTTCCTGTCGAGCAGGTGAGCGATATCTAATATCTTTGCTGCTTCTTCAAC
>JAFVBZ010000082.1 GCA_017479645.1 Ruminiclostridium sp.
CTCTGACGCTGCTCCTGCCCACGCCGGAAAAGCGGCTGGAGTGTCTGCTGGAACGCGGCGGTTTCAATACGGGCGCGGCGTCCATGAGTTCCATATACTGCCTGACCTCGCTGGCGACGTCCACCGCGCGGTCGAACGCCTCGCGCCCGCCGTCACGGTCAAGCTCCTCCTCGCGGAACTGCGCCCCGCCGCCCGCGGTCACGCGGCAGAGCGGTTCGCCGAGCCATCGCACGGGAAGGAGGCTGTCCTTTATCGGCTCGACGCCGTAGCCTTCTCCGGTGAGCCGGATCGCCAGCTCCTTGTAGTACCTGTCGCGCGCTTCGATGTTGATTTCTTCCATGTTGTTCTCCTTTTCGGGCAAAAAAATAAGGCCGCGCCTTGTGCGGCGCGGCCTGTGGTGCGTGGATGCTGTATTCTTGATGTCGAGGGTTCGACTCCTGTCGGTTTGGTGTGTCAGCGGAAATGTAGGAAAATTTCAAGGCTGCTTCGGTACGAACCGAAACAGCCTTGAAACCCGCATGGTTGCGGCGTTTGTTGCCAGAATAGGATTTTTATTCTGTCTTTCTGGCATTGGACCGAATGATTGATACAAGGTGCATTTTAGCACAGGCGGGTGCATTATTTTGATAAGTTGTCGAGTAGCTTACCAACTGTACCCGCTTTTCGTATGTACTCTTTTCCCTCAGTATCTTTTGCATACACATAGAGCTTTATATCGCGGTTCTCGCGAGAAAAGCACTTTATTAGTTCATCAGTATAAAACTGGATTTCGGACATTTCGGAAGGAGCAAGGGACGCTTTACTATCAAATTCACGATTATATGGGTAAAGCATATTGTATCTACCATCTTTTTTAACTGCATATCCAAGATACGTGAGATTTACTTTCCTATTGCCCACATTTGTTGCTGACGCAGACATTCCCAATATTGACGACTTGACGCCGACACCCGGCACGACGCTGGTACCAAGTAATAGGGATGAACCCAGCATAATCTTCTTTTTATATGGCAATCTCGCTGTGCGAACAGACACCACTATAGCAGTAACGCTGAGAATCAGGCCGATGAGAGACAAAATAGCAGTTAGAAATCCGTTGTTATCGTTACACCACTGAATAAAATTCATAATATACCTCTTGTTAAACCTGACAGTGTTTTAGGTGATTATAAACCGTTATTCCTTCGGAATTGATCGATCAGTTTTCCCATATCTTCAATACTTTCATCAAGGTCGCTGGATGTGCTGTCCTTATCAATCAATCCGGCAGATGCATGTGAAAGAGGATTTGCGTTTCTCAGTTTGTGCGCTTTTTTGATTACTCCATCTGAACCGTGAACAGAAGAATAGAATTTTTTGTGATCATTTTCTGTGTAAAATCTATTGTAATTTGGCTTCTTAGCGTCTGGCTCATATTGTGTTACGAATGCCAAATCCGCTGTAAAGCGGTCAAAGAAATTCTTATAAAATGCAAACTTCGCAAGATTATTATGCTTGCTTTGCTCTACCAGAAACATGAAATATAAGAAATTGGCTTTCCAGTCTGATCCAATAATATCGCAATAATTGTTAATCCGGCGATTGTTGAACCCATTTACGAAACTTCTACTGCAAAAGAATTGGTAATATTCCTCAAGAGGCTGGCTGTTTTGACATAGGACATCAATAAGATCAATGTGTCGGAATTCGCTCTGAATTAAGTACGAAATAGCAGTTATCGTATCGTATGAGTTCCATAGCCCGGCTCGATTTCTCCGAAACAGCTGGTTTAGCAGTGCCTTAATTGCAGATGTGCTCTGCGTTTTAAGGATTAAGACAGAAATGCGTTTGGGATCAAAGCTGATGAAGGACACATCCTGATTGATAAGTTTGACAATCGCACTTATTACGGCTTTGGATTTTACTTCTGTATCATCTTCATATACAAAATAGTTGTATACCTCAGTGGCAGTGAATTCGATTGTGTCGTCGCCAAAGTGCTTTTCAATCAGTGCATTATATATCTCTATATCAAGGCATTCTTTGGTAATTACTGAAGAAATCTCCTGCAAGAAAGAAGCGAGCGATCCAGAAAACAGGCTTTCA
>JAFVBZ010000083.1 GCA_017479645.1 Ruminiclostridium sp.
CCCCAAAATATTAATTTTTATGTAGAACTGCGTAGAGATGCGTGATCTGGACTTAACATGAGAATGTGGATATACAGGGATTTAAAGGGTTGTGGAGCTTTATGTGAATGGTTAAAGGCTCTTCCCGACGATGAAGAGTATTGATTAAAAAGTTGCGTAAATACGCAGGGTTTATGACCCGACAGGCAAGATTTACGACCAACTTACGACCGAATTGTTGAGGACACGTTTGATATGAAATAATGAATCCCGAAGCTAACTTGAGTGATTGGTTTCGGGATTAATTATCTATTCCTAAAAGAATAACAGCGGCATAGCCCGTCGAAAGAAAGGAATAAACATCATGAAAAAACAGATCGTATGCTGCACGGCAGCAATCTTACTCGCAGCGGGAGGGCTTGGTACTCTTCCCGCCGGAACACTTGGTACGGCTATCGCGGCGAGTGCTGCGGCTTATGAGGATTTTGAATACTCGGTCGATGGCGATACCGTTACCATAACAGAATATAAAGGCAATGGAGGAGATGTTGTTATACCTTCGGAGATCGACGGAAAGAAGGTCACGGCTATCGGCGAATTTGCATTTGAAGGCTCAGACCTGACAAGCGTGACTATCCCCGACACCGTGACTTCTATCGGCTGGGAGGCGTTCAGGTATTGCGGAAGCCTGAAAAGCGTGACTATCCCCGATAGCGTGACAGATTTCGGCTGGGAGGCATTCAAAGGGTGCAGCAGCCTGAAAAGCGTAACTCTCCCCGACAGTGTGAAAACTATAAGCACCGAAATGTTCATGGACTGCGACATTCTGGAAAGCGTAACTATCTCCGACAGTGTGACGAGTATCGAAAGTGAAGCATTTGCGGGCTGCGGCAGCCTGAAAAGCGTAACTATCGGAAAAGGTGTGACCGAACTCGCTGTTGACGCTTTTCATGGGTGTTCAAACCTGACCGATATAAAGGTAGACGCGAACAATACAACGTACTGCTCCGTTGATGGCGTGATATACAGCAAGGATATTACTGCTCTCATACTTTGTCCGGCAGGAAGGACAAGCATAACTATCCCCGACAGTGTGAAGAACATCGGCAGCAGTTCTTTTTCGGGCTCGGCTCTGACAAGCATAGATATCCCCGACGGTGTGACAAGTATAGATTCTTATGCTTTTAAAAATTCCCAAAATCTGAAAAACGTAACTATCCCCAAAAGCGTGACCGCTATCGGTGAAGAGGCGTTTTGTGACTGCCCTTCGCTTAGGAGCGTGACCCTGCCCGCTTCTGTTCGGAACATCGGAGAATATGCGCTGGGATATGTAACAGAAACATACGACTGTGAAGATCATTATTTTCTCATCGAGGACTTCGTTCTTTACTGCCACCCCGGTGCGGGCAAGAAGTATGCAAAGAAGAACAAGATCAAGCTGACAGACGGCGATACCTCGACGCCCTCTGACAACCCCGAGACCGGAGTTGAAGCCCCCCTCGGAGCGTTTGCATTAACGACAGCTGCAAGCCTTGCGGCTCTTGAAATGATTGCCGGGAAGCGGAAGAATAAGACCGACTAATTATGGATATTATATCGCATTAGTTATCCTTAATTTATTCATCCGAATACTTATCCGAAACTTTTTTCAGCTCTTCTGCGAACTCCTTTCTGAAGTCCTTCGGCGAGATTATTTCCAATCCGTCACCATAACGCATCACCCACAGATAATCCGCTTCGCTGATAACATTTTCGAGAAAGGGCTTCTGCTGTACCTTGACAAATGACAGCTTCCACTTCTCCTTCACCGTTATTTTCCGCTTACAGGAGAGTGTTCCCGACACGGACGGAAACGACCGCACAGCACAGCTTCTGGAATACTGCAAAACTCCCCGCAGCAGAAAAGAGATCGCCGATTTCCTCGTGCTCTCGTCCGTGACCTATGCGATAAAGACTTACGTCCAGCCGCTTATAGACAGCGGAAAGATCGGGCTTACGGAAAAGAAGGCGTCCAGTCAGAAGCAGAGGTATTTTGCTAAGTGAGGGTGGACAACATTACTTACGCTGGTGTCAAAAAATATACCCACGGTTTATTTGACTATAGGGGAAGTCTGTGCTATAATATAGCCAATGAAGCAAGTAAAGCTCAAAAATCTTATGAAAGGAAGTAACTGAAATGAACAAGTTCGCTATGGATCATCTGTATAGCTATGAGTTACATGAGAGCCTCTATCTCGAAAGTGAAGAGACTCTATTCGTGCTGCATACAGAACGTAGTGAACCTGTTGGAACGCTCGACATGCTCATTTCAGGATAGCCTTTTTGTAATATTCCTGAAACAAAACACCGTCTGTATGCGAAAGTACAGGCGGTGTTTTTATTATGTCCGTGTGGTGGCAGACACCCCCGGCTAAGAACCAGCACACTGATGGTTCGAGTTCTGCCGGTCACCCCACTTATTACCGATCACATAAGCCTTATCTCTAATGTCACTATAAATTCTTTTTAAATAGCTGTTGACATTAAAAAATTGATTTGATACAATAAAGATACTGTATGAAACTTCGATCGGATATATGAGCTTTTGGGAGGTATGTTATGACAAAGGACGAGCTTCATAAGTATGTTGAGGAAAGCACCGGAAATGAGAGCAACATCTGCCAGATATGCGCTTTCAAGGAAGGCGAGATGGTATACAGCGATAGCTGGCACGATTTTCAGTTCGATAGCGCTGCAAATGTAATGTCGGTCACTAAGGGTATAATGTCTTTGCTTGCAGGGATAGCCGTTGACAATGGCTTTATCAAAAGCGCCAATCAGAAAGTGCTGGACTTTTTCCCCGAATACACCGCGAAGCGCGGCGAAAAGACCATCTGCGATGTCACTCTTGAGCATCTGCTGACAATGACCGCGCCATACAAATACCGCTCCGAGCCGTGGACTAAGGTCTGCACCTCAGACGACTGGACGAAAGCTGCACTCGACCTGCTTGGCGGCAGAGTGGGAATAACAGGAGAGTTCAAATATGCGACCCTCGGTATCCAAATACTTGCGGGAGTCATAGAAAATGCTTCGGGAATGAAATGTATCGACTTTGCAAACAAGTATCTCTTTGCGCCGCTTGGCATTCCCGAGCACAAGATACACGGTGCCAGCGACAAGGACGATCAATTCGATTTCATAATGAACAAGAGTCCGAGAAAGCCCGAATGGTACTCCGATCCGCAGGACACCGTGACGGCAGGCTGGGGACTCACTCTGTCGGCACGGGATATGGCTAAGATAGGCTGGATGCTGATAAACAGCGGCAGGTTTGGAGGCGTTCAGGTACTGTCGTGTGAATGGATAGCGCAGATGACCTCGCCGAAATTGCGGCTGGATGAGAGGTTCGGCAATATGCAGTACGGTTATCTGTGGTACCGTCCGCACAAGGACAAGCCGGTATTTGCAGCTATCGGCGACGGTGGGAACGTTATCTATGCCGACCCCGAGAGTAGAATTTCAGTCGGTGTGACTGGTACTTTTAAGACAAGAATATTTGACCGTGTGGATTTTGTCGAGAAGTATGTGATGCCGCTTGTTGAAAAGGCCACGATAGCTCGACTTGCCATTTGAGGATCACCCCCGCACATGCGGGGACAAGAAACTCTTGAATGTTTCAAGGCTTTGCTTGACAGGATCGCCCCCGCACATGCGGG
>JAFVBZ010000084.1 GCA_017479645.1 Ruminiclostridium sp.
CACATCACAGGCGATATTGAACCTGCACTTTGACAGCTCCGGCAGCACCCTGTCATTGGTAATGCGGACAAGCCTGGAAAGCCCTTCCGCGCCGTTGGGTATCTGCTCTCCTCGCTCGTCGAGCAATCCAAACCCGAGAGCATGAAGCATACCTGCACCGCCGTCGTTTGTGGCACTCCCGCCGATACCGATTATGAAGTTGCGGCAGCCGTGAGAAATAGCGTCTCTCATCATCTCGCCAACGCCGAAAGTTGTTGTCTTCATCGGGTCACGTTTATCCGGCGGAACGAGTGTCAGTCCCGCAGCCGCCGATATCTCCATTACAGCCGTGTTACTCGCATTGATAATGCCATATCTCGCTCTCGCAGGCTTGCCGCAGGGGTCAGTCACTTCAACAGAACGAAACTCTCCACCCATTCCGGACACGAGCGCATCAACAGTTCCCTCACCGCCGTCCGCAAGAGGTCTGACTGTAATATCGGCATCGGGATATACACTCTTTATTCCCTCAACTGCGGCATTGCCTGCCTGCAAAGAGGTGAGACTGCCTTTGAATGAATCTATTGCAATTACTATGTTCATATCATAACTCTCCGTTTACGCCGAAATACATCTCATGTATATTTCTCTGACTGCTTTTTTGAATATTATTATAACACGATTTGGCAGTCACTTCAAGAGAAAAAAACACCCTACAAGGCTGTTGTGAAAAACATTGACAGAAAAAACAGCTGTTTCCGTGTAAAAACGCCAAAAGCTGTTCGGGAAAACGGCAATAACGTTTCCGGAACAGCTTCGTGATATCACAATACGGAAAGGAGATAGGGTATAGCGTCCTTGTTGGGTATTACCACGAGGCGGAGAAGATTATCCATTATCTGCGGCGCGTAAGCTTTTGCGGAGGTGATCCTCGCACCGCAGAGAAGAACCGTATTGAAAGCAAACAGCAGACCTATCTTTCCGAAATACTCCTTCAAAGCATCGGGGTCGGTGATACCGGTATATTTTACGAAGAACAGCTGACCGACCTGTTCAACCATATCCACCGACATGCCCTGGCTCTTTTCGGTGACATCGGGCTGAGTACGCGCTCCGGCTATCATATCGCGATAGATAGCGGCAAGGTCAAAGGCTTTCGGTCCTACGGTGACATCGGCAATGTCGATAAGCACAAACTCGCCGTCCTGGATCATTATGTTCCCGGGGTGCAGGTCGTTGTGAAGAATGGTATCACACTCGGGCATACTGTTCACGATATTGGCAAGGATCTTCCGTTCTTCCTCGGTCGTCCATTCGACAAGGTTTTCTATCCTGCTGCGGAGAAGATCGCGCACATCGGTTATCTTTCCTTTAGGGATATGTGCGGAATGAAGCTTTTTTGCAAGTTCGACATACTTGTCGGTAAGTTCGTCCATCTTCTCCGGGTGAGCGCTAATTGCATGACCGAGGGTATCGGATTTGACAAGCTCGAATACAACACCGTAATTGTCCCCGCACTTCACCACATCATAAGGAATGACCGTGGGGACACCGTTCACCAGCGCGGTACGGGCATATTCCTGTTCACGCATCACGGAATCCATGCTTGCGTCTGAATAAAGCTTTACTATCTTGTCATCGTCAAGGCGGTAAACCTTGCCGTTTCCGCCCTCTCCCACAAGCTCACAGCCCTCGACGGAAATCTCGCGGAGCTTCTTCCGGACGTCCATAAGTTCGGTAAAACCCGTGGTTTCAAATATATCATATACATCGCGGGAAACATTGACTACGGTAAACGGTACATTTTGCTGCTTCCTCAGTTTCATCAGCACACGCAGACCCGCCGAAG
>JAFVBZ010000085.1 GCA_017479645.1 Ruminiclostridium sp.
GAAATGATTCAATGCAGGCATTGTCATACGGGTAACCTTTCTTTGAATAGCTTAGAATAAAACAAAAAGAGCTGTCAGATTCAAAACAGAATCAGATAGCTCTTTTCGATTTAGACAATTATATTATCATTGCCGCCAGATTGCCGCAATTCAGCTTGACCGTCCCATAAAACCCGGTATTGCGCTGTTTTGGCAGGCGTTTTAATTATTCCTGCTCAACACCCTGACTTGTTAATATCAGAGAAAAGGAGAGTATCATCTCATATAGCCTTCCATTACATAAACCGAGGAACAGGGTGAATATAAGCGGACACGGCACGCCAAAGGCTGTGTATTATGAGCAGCCGGCTGGTTTTGATTTAAGCAAGATCATCTATGTATTTCGTAAGCCATTCTCTGTCGAACAGGTGTTCAAGCTTGGTTATCGAGATATCGGGCTCCGCACCCAGATCCACGTTATAGAACGAGCCGTTCTTTATATAGCTAAGACGTGTATTGCTGGAGATATCCAGTACCGTACCGGTGGCTGTAGAGATCGTACCTACCGTGCAAGCGCCGCCGCCTGACTTCTGTCCGATTATAGATACATGAGGATCTTCCTTGAATATGCAGGGCACAAGGTTTCCACAGGAGAAGCTTGCCTTTGTGGTAAGGCAGTAAAGGTTAAGTCCCTTGCCTGCAAGCGTCTCGTTTATGTCAAACTTCGTATCAAAATTGATGTCGCACATATAATCGTTTGTGATCCGGGAACCGCTGAGAGCGTTTTCGACACTGAATGAAGCCTTGCCAAGGAACGCAGCGACAACATAAGCAGCCGCATCAACTGCTCCGCCGCCATTTAAAGAGAGATCAAGAACAACGTTCTTTATCGGGCTGTCCTTGCGGAGTATCTGCTGTACAGAATATGAGATCAGTCCTATTGTATCATGTACTTTGTCCAACGTAATATTATTGGATTTTCCGAGTTCATCTCCGAAAAGGTCTCCTATGTTGGCAATATTAAAGTCAAAACCATCGAATGTGATATATGCAGTATCGCCGTGCTCCTCGTATATTTTCAGATCAGGATTGTATTTCTTTCTGAATTCTTTAAGTTCCTCATCGAACGCAAAAATGAAATCTCTTGCGTAACCCTGTCCGTATTTTTCATAGAGCTTCCATTTGTAATCAGCACCGGAAGCATAAGAGCTCAAAGCATATCTGCTGTGAATATCATCGACATTCTGATAAATGAGATTCCAGAGTTCTCTGTCGATCTTCTTCGCGTTTGTACTGTACATATTGAGTCCGGTATCGCGTTGAACGATGACCTCTTTGAATGAATTGATATTATGCTCTTTCTTAAGGCCATAAAGAGTGTCCATAGCGAAGCAGAATTCATTCACGCTGAATTCGGACATAGTTTCACTGACTTTGCCTGTCGCGTATTTGCCGTCTTTGCCGTAATACACCTGACCGAGCTTGCTGTATTTGCCTGTTGTGTTATTATAAAGTGATTCTATTCCGTCGAGATAGAAGATCAGCGAATGGGTATTATAAAGTGCTACACCCGCACCACAGCTGGAAAGGAATATATCGGAGAAAGTCTGGACAGGGATATAATACTTACTTCCTCTGCGGACAAAATCAATGTCGTAATCACCTGCATCCAGAGTAACTGTATTTCCGGTGCGTTCGTTAGAGGCCAGAGTCTTCAGCATAAAAGTGAAATCCGTGGTTTCGTAAATCGGCATGATCAGATCCAGAAGAGTCTTTGTCCTGCTCGATGTAAAGAATCCGTCATAATCCCAGAAAAATATAGTGTCGTCTTCAAAATCCAGAACAGTAAAGAATCCATTCTCTCTTGTAAGAGTGACTTTATCGCCTTCTTTCTTGACTTCAAGATCAAATTCAGGCTTTCCGCACTGTTTAAGAATAGTTTTATAAACAGATACCATATCTGTGATCTCGAAATACGGAACATCACTTCCGTTCATGTAGTAGAGCGGTATCTTCTTGTTGTCTTCCGACTTGTACTCAAAGAAATATGTAGGGATATTCCTTTTTGTGATCTTGTACGACTTTGATGCCGTTTCAGTGACAGCGGCGGTCGTTTCATTCGCCGCATATACCGGTGCGGCAAGCGATGTAATTGCTAGACACGCCGCAAGACCAAGACCTAAAATCTTTCTTTTTTTCATAGAAAAGCTCCTTTTTTGGAAATTTTATGAAACGCCTCAGCGTTATCATCTGAACATAGCTTTTGCTTTTGCAAGGTATTATAACACACCCACTATCACAGCAATATCACAAAAAACGGCGGTTTTGGCACTTTTTCAAAAAAAGTCCGAAATTTCTGCGCTTTGCACAATTTCTCACAAGATGATTTGTACAACAATAATAAAAAACCGCCGCGGGAGAGCGACGGTCATCATTCTGTTTTATTGGTTAAGTACAGCCCAGCTGTACTGGCTCATATATTCTCCTCTGTATTCCGAAATTTCATTTCTTTTCAGCGCCGTGTAATAATCGCAGCGTATTTTCTTCGCGTCGACCGCGTAAGAGTCACGGCTTTGTATGAATATATCCGCGGCTCCGTACTCTTCGAGCTTCTGCCGTAGCTCATAGGCAAGCTGCGCTAAGTATTTGCGCTGTTTTACATCATCGGTCGCCTCGTCCTGCCACAGCACGGCGCGTATCTCGGCATTCGTTGCCGTCGAACCGCGTCTGTCGATAAGATAAGCGAAGAACTCCTTTACCTTTGCGCGTCCGAAGTGTACCGGCTCTCCGTCAAAGAACACCTCAAAGCTGCCGAGACACCGCACATACAGCCCCTTGTAGATCTCCGACACGGGATAGCGCAGGTTTGCAAGAGCGCGGGAGAGATCCTCCGGCAGAACTGGCTTGACTATATAATCGCTGACATACAGCCGCACAGCGTCAAGCGCGTACTGCGGGAAGCCCGTCACCATAATGACATTTATCAGCGGACGGTACTGCTTCATTTCCTTCGCTATCGTAAGTCCGTCCTTTACCGGCATCTTTATGTCGAGGAAAGCCACGTCGAACTCACACTCCCGGAATAGTTCAAGCGCTTTCTCCGCTTCATCGGCTGTCTCGATATGCGCGTCGGGAACGACCTTCTTCAGCATTCGTGAAATGTCGTGCAGAGCGCTCTCTTCATCATCAACTATCAGTATTCTCATCGCGTTTTCCTCTTTGTACAACTTTTTGTTTACAGCGAGCCGCTTTCGCCCCCTCGTATAATTCCGCTGCGCGTCGTCCGGTACTTCGGGAACGCTCTCGCCTTCGGCGGACAGCTCCGGAGCTTTCGGTATCTTTATCCGCGCAAGCGTTCCCTTGTCCGGCTCACTTATGATCTCCAGCTTTCCACCGCACATCATTTCAAGGCGCTTTCGCAGATTTGAAAGCCCGATATGCGACCTGTCATCGTCTTTCGGTTCCTCGAAGGTAAATCCCTTTCCGTCGTCCTCGACCTCTATGATATGCTCCGTATCTGTCGCGAAGCTACGCACAGTGACCGATCCCTTGCCGGTCTTACTCTCGCGGATACCGTGATTGACCGCGTTCTCCGCAAGCACCTGCACCGAGAACGCCGGAATGAAGAAGTCCTCGTCACGCAGGTCATACACGACATCGAGCGACTTGCCGAAGCGTTCCTTTTCCATATACAGATAATCCCGCACGGTTTTAAGCTCGCGCCCTGCTGTTATGCAGTTTTCCTCATTCAGCAAGTCTATACTGCCCCGAAGAAATCCGGAAAAGTGGTTTATTGCGGCTTCTGCGCGATCCGGCTCGTCGAGATACGCGCGTATCGCAGTGAGGCTGTTGTAGATGAAATGCGGCTGTATCTGCGCCATAAGGAGCTTGGTTCTGTCCTGTTCGAGCTCAATAAGGCTTTCGTAGAGTTTTTTCTGTGTTTCGCTGTGATTGATCGCCGCGAGGAAGAAATAATAAACAAGTATGTTCAGAGCGATGACCGTCTCGGTATGATCCTTAAGGAAATTATTCTTTTCACCTATCACGGTAATGATCGTCGATAATGTGATAAACAGCACTATAATACCTTTCGATCTCTCGTTTTTGCCAAGAATTCTTATTGAATATACTCCGAGCGCGATCACATAAAAAAGCGTCGCTGCAGCAGGGATCACGGTCAGAGGACCTACTTGATACTCGTGTCCGACCCCGTAATAATAAATGATGCGGGTGTCAAATATATCTGTAAATACAAGGATAAAGTTTACCGCATACGGTATCGCCATTAGGAATTTATGCTTTATCGGAGCCACGAGATACAGCTCCAGCATCGCGGCAAGCGGATACAGCCAGTATGTCGCCGCGCATTTGTAATACAGTATCATGTGGCTCCAGCCGTATCTGTCACACATCAGCTCGACAGCCTGCAATACCGTGATCGCCAATGTTATCCCTATTATCAGCCACACATAATTCGTACCGCTTATCTTCATCTTCCGGTTGCCTATTAGCATGATGATAAGCGCGGATAACAGCAGCAGCGTAATA
>JAFVBZ010000086.1 GCA_017479645.1 Ruminiclostridium sp.
CAGAAGATACTTGACGGAATGTTCAAGGAGACAGGTCACGAGAATGTTTGTATGCCTATGTTCATACCCGAGAGCCTGCTTGAAAAGGAGAAGGATCATGTTGAGGGATTCGCTCCGGAGTGCGCGTGGGTGACTGTCGGCGGAAGCGAGAAGCTTGAAGAAAGACTGTGCGTGCGTCCGACTTCCGAGACGCTGTTCTGCGAGCATTACAAGAATATCGTTCATTCCTACCGCGATCTTCCGAAGCTTTATAACCAGTGGGTCAACGTTGTCCGCTGGGAAAAGACGACACGTCCGTTCCTGCGTTCGAGAGAGTTTCTCTGGCAGGAGGGACATACTATCCATGCTACCGCTGAGGAAGCGATAGAGGAGACCGAGCGTATGCTGAACGTTTACGCAAAGTTCTGTGAAGATGCGCTTGCTATTCCGGTAATAAAGGGCAGGAAGACCGAGAGCGACAAGTTCGCCGGTGCAGTTTCCACTTATGCTATCGAAGCGCTGATGCACGACGGAAAGGCGCTCCAGGCGGGTACTTCACACTACTTCGGCGACGGTTTCGCAAAGGCTTTCGATATCCAGTACGCTAACAAGGACAACAAGCTCACATATCCTCACCAGACAAGCTGGGGAGTAACGACACGCCTTATCGGCGCTATCATAATGACACACGGCGACAACAGCGGACTTGCGCTCCCGCCGGCAGTTGCTCCGATACAAGCGGTAATAATCCCTGTTGCACAGCACAAGGAGGGCGTTCTCGAAAAGGCAGGAGAGCTTTATGACAGACTGAAGAAGGCTGGACTGCGCGTCAAGCTGGACGACAGTGAGAACTCGCCCGGCTGGAAGTTTGCTGAATATGAGATGAGGGGTGTTCCGCTCAGGATAGAGATCGGACCCAAGGACATAGAAAACGGTCAGTGCGTAATAGTTACCCGTCACAACGGCGAGAAGTGCTTTGTAAGTCTCGACGAGCTTGAGACCGCAGCTGCGGAGAAGCTTAAGGCAGTACACGACGGACTGTATCAGAAGGCGCTTGAGAACCGTGAAAGACGCACTTATGCCTGCACGACTATGGACGAGATCGTTAAGGTGCTCAACGAAAAGGGTGACGGTTTTGTAAAGGCGATGTGGTGCGGCGACGAAGCCTGCGAGGACGCTGTCAAGGAGAAAACAGGAGTAGGTTCCCGCTGCATACCGCTTGAACAGGAGCATATTGCCGACACCTGCGTTTGCTGCGGAAAGCCCGCAAAGCACCTTGTTTACTGGGGCAAAGCGTATTGATCTGCGTTTAGCCGTAGAAGAACCGAATACAGTAACAGAACAGCTTGCCGCATTGAGGCAGGCTGTTTTATTGTTAATTTGCATAAAAATTACGGATAATTTTTTATTGTCAAATTTGAAAATTCTGCTGACAATGGCTTTATTTTGTGATATAATAAAAATACTGTCACGACGGCAGAATAAGATATTTTATGAGCACAGCTCCGGCTGTGACCGAAAGGATAAAGTATGAAGAAAACAAGGCTGATCGGTGTGCTTCTTGCGGGTGTTATGGCTGTTACCGGCGTACCGCAGATAGCAGAGCCGCTTACGGTAGTTTCAAGCGCAGCAGCTAAACTTGCTGCACCGGCAAATGTCAAAGCAGTCGTTTCCACCGCCGGTACCGCTGTCCAGATCACATGGGATAAGGTCAAGGGCGCTGACGGCTACAGAGTTTTCGTTTATGACAGCACCACGAAAAAGTACAATACTTACAAGACTGTGGTATCTCCCAAATGCGTCGTTAAAAGCCTTAAGATCGGCAGCACCCTCAAGTTCCAGGTTGCTGCAGTGGTAAAGTCCGGCAGCAAATATACCGAGCAGGCAAAGACCTTCGCTCAGTCTGTGAAGCTGCAGCTCCCGGCTCCTACCGGCATCAAGACCGCAGCGACTGCAAATTCCGTAAAGCTTTCGTGGAATAAGGTAACGAATGCTTCCGCTTACCGTATTTATGCTTACAACAGCTCTACCGGCAAGTATGTTGCTTACAAGAATGTTGCGGGTACATCTTATACGGTCAAGAACCTCAAAGTAGGTACATACAAGTTCAAGGTAGCTGCTCTCTATAAGTCCGGAAAGACTTATACCGCACAGAAGCAGTCCGGAGTTATCACCGCCAAGGTAATAGATTACAACAAGGTTCCCGCTAAGGAGCATACCTCCGGTTACAATTACGGCAGCACTATCTATCCGTTCAAGCATGATATCGAGTATATGAAGAAGCTCAATTCCGACTTCATAGGCTGGCTCACGATCGCTGACACGCCTATCGATCAGCCGGTAGTACAGGCTTCCAACAACACGTTCTACCTTGAGCATGACTTCTACGGCAGATATGACTACAGCAAGATCGGCACCACATTCGCCGATTACCATGTACCGGTAACATCGACTCTCCGTCCCGACAACCTCATTATCTACGGTCACAACATAAGAACAGGCGTAGGTCTTGCAAAGATCACAAACTACTATCCCGCAAGATACGGCAGTCTCAACTTCTACCTCAAGCACCCCACATTCAAGTATGAATCTGCTTACGGCGGACAGAGCAACTATGTTGTATTCGCAGGTATGTTTGTAAATACCGAGAAGAAACACGGCGAAGTATTCAACTACTTCAAATTCCGCAACTTCTCCTCCGAAAGCCAGTTCTACCGGTACTTCGAGCAGGTATTTGACAGAAGCGTATTCTACAACCCTGACCTCGATATCAAGTACGGCGATAAGTTCCTCACGCTTTCCACCTGCTACTATCCTATGGGCGCTGATGTCGATACAAGATTCGTTGTATTCGCAAGAGAACTCAGAAGCGGTGAGAAGACTGTATCCACAGCCAACGCTTATACCAACAGAAGCCCGCTCTACTTCGACTATTACTACAAGGTAAACGGCGGAAGCTGGCAGGGCAGAAAGTGGTCCGAGAGCCTTATGCAGGGCTACAGCGCTTGGAAAAAGAAGAATTCATAAGGAGTGTCTGACATGAGCAAGGTAAATGACTTTCTGAATGAAGCCGGCATATTCTTCCTCGCTACCGTTGACGGCAAGCAGCCTAAGATCCGTCCTCTCGGCGCACATCTCGAAATGGACGGAAAGGTGCTGTTCGGCGTAGGCGAATTCAAGGACGTTTATAAGCAGATGCAGGCTGATCCGCTGGTTGAGATCGCGGCTTGCAAGCCGGACGGTCACTGGCTCAGATATACCGGAAAAGCGGTGTTTGAGACAGACCCGAAGTATGCGGAAGCAATGATAAAGGCATCTCATCTCGAGGAGATCTACAACGAAAAGACCGGCAACAAGCTCGGTGTCTTTCATCTCGAAGACGCATCTGCCGTTGAGATCGCGGTAATGGGAGCCGGCACAGACCTGCTTTCGTGACCGCACAGAAAGAATAAATCTTTGTCCCGTGCTTTGGAAAAAAGCACGGGACTTTTTATATCATACCGTACCGGTATAAAATATTTTGTAAAATACTTGCAATTTATAGCGCTGTGTGTTATAATATTTGTAAATAATGTAAAGCAATACCGCACAAATAGGCGCACACACCTTGCTTGCAAATTATTCCGTCATCTTGACCAAATTTTCCTTGACTTGCGCCAGCAAGCCTGCGTCAAATTCAGCCAATCTGACGAAAAAGCACGATGCTTTTCTAACGTAGCCAAAACGCGGCATGGATGCCGCGAAATAAAGCTGCGTTTAGAAAATACTGACGGCGCAATCTGCGCACGCTATTTATGCAGTATAGCATTAAGACAACGGAGGACTTGAAATGGCTGAGGCTGTAAGAGGTGCAAGAAACGGCATCAGACGATTGGTGCTGATAGTTGATGATGAGCACGTTAATCGCCGCCTGCTCGGTAAGATAATAGAGAAGGAGTACGACGTCATCTACGCCGAGGACGGTCAGGAAGCGCTTGACCAGATCCGTAAGCGTGAAAAGACTCTGTCGATGATCCTGCTTGACCTTATAATGCCGAACATGGACGGTTATGAGCTGCTCGCGCTGCTCCATGATGACCCAGGTCTCTCGCGCATTCCGGTTATCGTACTCACTTCCGAGAGAACAGCTGAGGTAAGAAGTCTCCAGCTCGGAGCTGCCGATTTCATCACCAAGCCCTACGATATGCCGGAAGTAATTCTCGCAAGAGTAAGGCGCTCCATAGAGCTTGCCGAGGACAGCAGCATTATAAGCGCTACCGAGAATGATTCGCTTACCGGACTTTATACGAAGGATTTCTTCTTCCAGCACAGCGTAAGACACGATCAGTATTATCCCGACATACCCATGGACGCGATCGTTATCAATGTCAACCGTTTCAGGCTCATAAATGAACTGCACGGAAGGCTTTTCGGCGATACGGTAATAAGCACCATTGCCGGACAGCTCAACCGCATACTTGATGAGGCGGACGGTATCGCCTGCCGCTGTGAAGCCGATACCTTCTTTATGTACGTCTCTCACAGAGAGAACTATGAGGCTATGCTGAACTGCATAGTTACCGAACTTACGGAAGTGTCCGGCAATTCCCGCATCAACCTCCGCATGGGCATTTACCGCGAGGTTGACAAGAGCATTGATATCGAGACACGCTTCGACAGAGCATCTTTTGCCTGCAACTCCCTCAGAAACAATTACAAGACCGGGTTCATGTTATATGACAATTCCATGCACGAGAAGGAGCTTTATTCCGAAAAGCTTATCGGAGACATGGACGCCGGCGTTGAGGAGAAGCAGTTCAAGGTTTACTATCAGCCTAAATACAATATCACGGGTGTGGATCCGGTGCTTTCAAGCGCAGAGGCTCTTATCCGCTGGGAACACCCGGAATACGGCATGGTAGGCCCCGGAAACTTCGTTCCGCTCTTTGAGGAGAACGGCCTTGTGCAGAAGCTTGACCATTATGTATGGCGCGAAGCGGCGGCGCAGGTCAAACGCTGGAAGGACAAATACGGCATCACTATACCGGTTTCCGTAAATGTTTCCCGCATAGATATCTACGATCCGGATCTTGAGAAGAAGCTGCTGAATATCGTAGAGGAAAACGGACTTGAGCCGAGCGAATATCTGCTGGAGATCACCGAATCCGCTTATACGGACAACTCCGAGCAGATAATCGAGACTGTGAAGAAGCTGCGCGAGGACGGTTTCCGCGTGGAAATGGACGACTTCGGCGCGGGATATTCGTCGCTCAATATGCTTGCGACACTCCCGATAGATGCGCTGAAGCTGGACATGCTGTTTATCCGCAAGATATGCGAGGACGACAAGGAACTGCGCATGGTGCAGCTTATGATAGATATCGCAAAGTTCCTCAAGATACCGGTAATTGCCGAGGGCGTTGAAACGAAGGAACAGTATGAGCTGCTCAAGAAAGTGGGCTGTGATATCATACAGGGCTACTACTTCTCAAAACCTGTACCCGAGCATGAGTTTGAGAAGCTGATTGAGGATGCTCTCAATCTGAAATAAGCTTACTGAAAGGTGAATGGTATGCTGACTATTGATAATCTTAAGGCTTACGGCGCAAATGTTGAAGAAGGTATTTCGAGATGCCTTGACGATGAGGAATTCTACATAGATCTCGTGAAGAGCGTCATTCCGGACGAGCGTCTCGATGAGCTTGAAAAGTATATCGCGGAAAAGGATTTCGATAAGGCATTTGAAGTTGCGCATGCACTTAAAGGTATGTACGGAAACATCTCGATAACGCCGGTCTATGAGCCGGTCTGCGAGATAACCGAGCTGTTGAGGGACAAGAAAGATACCGACTACAGCGAATATCTCAACAGGGCTAAGGAACAGAAGCAGAAGCTTGTGGAGCTTTACAACGCGCGTAAGTGATGAAGCAATGCTGACAACAGCCGCCTGTCCGGTAATAGACAGGCGGCTGTTCTTGCACGGAAATATGGAGTATGATATGAAACACGGATTCTTGAAGGTTTGCGCAGCAGTCCCGGAGATACGTCCCGGAGACTGCGAATATAACGCCGACAGCATAATCGGGCGCATAAAGTCGGCTTACGAAGCGGGAGCGCGTGTCATTGTGCTGCCGGAGCTCTGCATTACGGGAAGCACCTGCGGCGAGCTTTTTCTGCACAGTGAACTGCTGAACGGCGCACAGAGAGCGCTGGACAGGATAGTTTCCGCCTGCGCCCATTACGACGCTGTATGTGCAGCCGGACTTCCATTGCGCATTGACGGAGCGCTGTATGACTGCGCGGCGGTGTTTACAAAAGGAGAAGTTATCGGCATAGTATCGAAGAGAAGCCTTACGGTCCGGCAGAAGCGGTATTTCTCTGCCGGAACATCATTTACCCGTTTTGACTGCGAGACCTATCCCGATCTCACGATCGAAGTCTGCATCGGAGACGACAAACCGCAGACGGGTGCAAGTGTTGTCCTGCAGATGAAGGCGGAGCCGGAGACAGTCGGCAGGGAAGCATACCTTAAAGCGGCGGCATCTGTGATGTCGTATGACGGGCATTGCGCCTTTGTTTCCGCGAATGCCGGACAGGGCGAAAGCACAGCGGGTGCGGTATATCCCGGACGTGTAATGATTTACGAGAACGGTAAGGAGCTTGTCGGCGTGGATTGGTGCGCAAGCCGAGTAAACTATACCGCGGACGCCGATCTCGGATTTATAGCCTACGAACGCCGGAAAAACGGCACAGCTCCCGTGAATGCGGAAACTGTCGGGTTTTCACTGATGCCTGATATCACGAACCTTGAGAGAAAGTTTTCGAGACTGCCTTTTGTTCCCGACGACGAGAAAGAGCTCGAAAACAGATGCTATACTATATTTGACTGCATACAGCAGTTCGCTCTTGAAAAACGGGTAAAGCATACAGGAGCAAAGAAGCTCGTGATCGGTGTCTCCGGTGGGCTTGACAGCACTCTTGCGCTGCTGGTGTGCACATGGGTCGCAGAATCCTGTTTTAGCGGCAGGAAAGATGTTATCGCGGTGACTATGCCGTGCTTCGGAACCACAAACCGCACAAAGAGCAACGCTGTAAAGCTGTGTGAGCTGCTTGGCGTAACGCTGCGTGAGGTGAATATCTCCGAGTCCGTGAGTCATCACTTCAGCGATATCGGTCACGATCCTGAGCTGCACAATGCGGCTTTTGAGAACGCTCAGGCGAGAGAGCGCACGCAGGTGCTTATGGATATCGCGAACGACGTTAACGGCATTGTTGTCGGCACCGGCGACCTGTCCGAGATCGCACTCGGCTGGGCGACCTACGGCGGCGATCAGATGTCGATGTACGGTGTGAACGCCGGGATCCCGAAAACGCTTATGCAGCGTATCGTGTCATACTTTGCCGGTTCTTACGCGGAGCCGGAGCTTGCGGCGGTGCTCCGTGATATCGTAGATACGCCGATAAGCCCGGAGCTTCTTCCCGGTCAGAAGACCGAGGACAGCGTAGGTCCCTACGAACTCCACGACTTCTTCCTGTATCACATGATACGGCGGGGAAATTCACCGGAGAAGATCTTCCGCATAGCACAGACGGCTTTTGACGGAGTTTATGACAGCGAAACAATAAAGCGCTGGCTTAAGGTCTTCTGCCGCCGCTTCTTCTCCCAGCAGTTCAAGCGTTCCTGTTCTCCGGACGGCGTGCGGATAGGCTCGGTGAGCCTTGCGCCCGGTGACTTCGATATGCCGTCGGATATCTGCTCTAAGCTCTGGCTCGATGAAGCGGAGGGGCTCTGATGAACACGTTTGAGCAGATATATGCGGTGGTCAACAGGATACCCCGCGGAAAAGTCGCGTCTTACGGTCAGGTGGCAAAGCTTGTCGGAAATCCGAGACTTTCGCGTGTGGTGGGGTATGCACTCCACGTCAATAACGATCCGGAGCGCGTCCCCTGCTACAGAGTCGTGAACCGGTTCGGGGAAGTTTCATCTGCATTCGCGTTCGGCGGTGAGAATGTCCAGCGGGAAATGCTGCTTGCCGACGGAGTGGAATTTGACAGCGACGGAAGAGTGAAAAAGGAATACTTTATTGAAGTGAAATAGGGCGTTGTGGATAATGCCTAAATTATTGCAACTGTTTTATTAACATTTGTAGAAAATTCGGAATGCAGTTGAAATAAATCTGCATTAGGTGTATAATATTATTGTGTAAAACTGTTTGAGACAGGTCTGTCTCATTATCAAATATATCCGTTTCTTACGCAGGAGGTCATAATGCTCGAAGAACTCAAGGAACGCGTCTGCAAAGCAAATATCCGGCTTCGCGACAGCGGGCTCGTAATACTTACATGGGGAAATGTTTCTGCAATCGACAGAAAGTCCGGTCTTATCGTAATCAAGCCGTCCGGAGTTTCGTATGACGAGCTTACACCCGACAAGATGGTTGTTGTAAATATGGACGGAAAGGTAGTTGAGGGCAATTTCCGCCCCTCCTCCGACACGCCCACGCATATCGCGCTGTATCAGGCTTTCGAGGAGCTCGGAGGCGTTGTACATACCCACTCACGCTATGCGACCGTATGGGCGCAGGCAGGACTTGATATCGTAGCATACGGAACTACTCACGCCGATTATTTCTACGGCGATATTCCCTGCACCATGCCGCTCGAAGAGAATATGATCACCGAGGAATATGAGCGCAATACAGGGTATGCGATCGTAGATACCTTTGCGAGAAGAAATCTCGGCTGTATGGAAGTGCCGGCATGCCTTGTTGCACAGCACGGACCTTTCGCATGGGGCGAGACTCCCGAAAAGGCAGTCGAAAATGCTATCGTTCTTGAAGAGATCGCACACATGGCGGTATTCAATACCAACTTCCAGTTCGGTCTTACCCGTATCAGCGAAGCTCTTATGGATAAGCACTATTTCCGCAAGCACGGTGAAAATGCGTATTACGGACAGCCTTTGGGCGGAGTTGCCGAGATCAATCCCAATGAGATCATTACTAACGTTCCTGTTGAGGATATACAGATCGCACCAAGCAACCATACCGTTGAGCTCAAGAACATCTCCCAGATAGGCGAGGTGGAGCGTCCCATTATAAACAAGCCTCCCAAGAAGGAAGAGAAAGTGTTCAATTTCGATGATAAACCGGCTGAAGACAACGGCGGTGATATTTCCGAAGAGGACATTGATATTACAGCACCCGTTGATGAACCGTTCGAGCTAACGCCCAGCGAACCGGAAGTCGTAGGCGGCGCGCCTATAATGCCGACTTCGCCGGTACAGGCGGTAACGTCAGAACAGTCATCTATACCTTCCGAACCGGTACAGCCTGTGCAGCCGGATAAACCTGCCGGAACCCTTGCCGAGGCAATACAATCGGTAACTGCACCTGCTGCACCGCAACCCGCTCCTGCAGCACCTCAACCCGCTCCCGCTGCACCTGTGGAGCAGCAGCCTGAACCTGAGCCGGCAAAGAGATCCCTCTTCCCGCATATAATCCACAGCAAGCCAAAGCCAATAAGATCTCTGAATAACAAGGACGACAATAATAACAATAACAACAATACCCCGCCGCTCAACTTCACATTCTGATGTGAGCGTCGGTGATTCAGTGAAGTTTCAGCCGCAGCATAAGTTTATAATAATTGCTGCGGCTTTTCTTTCGATGATCGCGTTTGGTTTGAGAGGCTAACAAAATGGACAGAAAAACACTCCCTTATCTGATGCCGGTGCGTTCGATAATATTCCCGCTTATCTTTCTTGTGGGCGCAGGTCTTGTCAATAAGAGCATAGATGAGATAAGCAGCTGGTGGTCAGTCGCAGATACCATTGTAAATCTTCTGACCATAGCAATGCTGATCTTTGCCGCCAGAAGCACGGGTCAGACCTTTGCGGAACTTATTGGATATAAGAAAGGGCAGACAAAGGTGCGGCAGGCCGTGATAATGTCTGTTATCATACTTGTGGTCGGAATGGGCGGAATGTATCTTGCGGGATTCCTGTGCTACGGCGTGATACCGTATGCGCCACCAATGGTGATAGCGCCGATACCCGTTGTTCTTGCGGCTGTCAACATACCGCTGCTTCCGATTACGACTGCATTTGCAGAGGACGGGCTTTATCTCGGCTGCGGTGTCAATAATATAAAAAACAAGTATGCGGCAGTTCTTGTTCCTGCCTTTTTCTATGCGCTTCAGCACAGCTTTATCCCGACGCTCTTCGATGTAAGATATATTCTGTACCGCTTTCTGTCATTCCTGCCGCTTACGGTGATCCTTTGTGCGTACTACTACAAAAAGCGCGATCCGGTGCCGATCATGATCGGACACGCGATAATAGATGTTGCTACCGTAGCGCAGATAATGGCGACTTCCGCTATTCCCGGATTTTACGATATGATGTGCGGTATGGCTTGAATGCGCCCATACAGAACAGCCGTTGACGCAGACCGATGTTTATGCTATAATCAACAATGCAGGGGAGCCTGCGGCAAACCAAAATACTGACGGAGGACATAAATATGACATTTGACGAACTTCTTGCAAAGGTCAGAGAAACAGCGGCAAAGGCTGATGTTTCCGGTGCCGGATTTTTAGCGGTGCAGGTTAATATTACCGGCGATAACGGCGGGGTATTCTATGTTGAGGTAAAGGACTGCAAGATAAATGTTGAGCCTTATCCTTACAATGACAGGAACTGCGAGATCACCATATCCTCGGACAATCTGGTAAAGCTTATAAACGGCAAGCTCGATCCTGTTGCGGCATTCACGCTCGGCAAGCTCAAGGTGAACGGCGATATCGGCAAGGCTCTCGAATTTTCAAAGATCGTGAAGAAGTGACCGCAATTCTCCCTTATAACAAGAACCGCCTGCAGTGATCTATTCACAGCAGGCGGATTTTAGTTATCATACTTAATTTGTATCTATAGATATAATTAAGAAATTTCGTCACGATTCAGATATGCGCGCAGAGCGCGCTCCACAATTGTGCATTGTGAATTGTGAATTGTGCATTTGTTTATATTTCGATAGAAATATAGTATCAGTCGTAAGCCTTTATTATCTCACCGATATACATTTCGTGGAAGTCGCCGTTCGCGTAATCCTTTGCAGCTATCGACTTGTCGATAAAGCAGTCGGCGGATATCGGAGCTTTATACAGCTTTCTGCAAACGAATATGAGCTTTGCGCCCTCGATCGCAGTCGTGCCGTCAATGAATAACGGCTTGATACCCGCGTTTTCAAACTTGTTCTCGTTTCTCCCGGAGTGGGAACCGAGATATCCAAGAGCGGCTCTGTCCTCTATCAGTGACAGCGTGAAAAGATCGTGCTTATCTATGAATTCCTTTGTATAACGGGACTGACGCACATAAACCGCGGCAGTGGGGCGGTTGGGACTCCAGAGACAGCCGAGATGCCCCCACGATACTGTCATAGCGTTGCAGCCGCTTTCATCTCCTGCGGCGAGCACGAGCCAATCGTTTCCGATAAGCTTGAACGGGTTAAGGTTAAGTTCTCTTAAATCTATTTCTTTCATTGGTAAATCCTCACATTCTATTAAATCAAATTCACAATTCACAATGCACAATTCACAATTGTGGAGCGCGCTCTGCGCGCATATCTGAATCGTGACGAAATTACTTCATTATATCTATGGATAGATACAAATTAAGTATTAATAATTGTTGATCCGCTGCATTTCTTGCTTTAGCAATCCATAGCAGAGCACTTTTAAATACAGCGGTCTGTGCCGGGGTCAGTGTCCCGCCCTCAGATCTCCCCGGCGAGCTTTTCCATTTCGTCGAGCAGAGAGCCGAACAGAGCAAGCGCATCGCCTACCGTCTTTTCATCTGTCATATCAACGCCGGCGCCTTTGAGCAGCTCTATCGGTGTCTTTGAGCAGCCGCCTTTAAGGAATCCGAGATATTCTTCCGCTTCCTTGCTTCCGCCGTTCAGAACACGCTCCGAAAGAGCTATCGCGGCGGAGAATCCGGTTGCGTACTGGTAAACGTAATAGTTGTAGTAGAAGTGCGGTATGCGCTGCCACTCATGGTCGATCTCCGGATCATGGACTATTCCGTTACCAAAGTAGAGGTCGTTCAGCTCACCGTAAAGCTTGCACAGCGCGTCCGATGTTACCGCCTCACCTCTCGCCTGCATCTCATTGATCTTCAGCTCAAACTCCGCAAACATCGTCTGGCGGTACAGAGTGGTGCGGAACTGCTCAAGGAAGTAGTTTATAAGATAAGCACGCTTGCGCTTGTCTTTCGTAGTCCGCAGAAGATGCTGCATCAACAGAGACTCGTTGAATGTCGAGGCTACTTCCGCTACGAAGATCTTGTAATCCGCGTAGGTTACGGACTGGTGCTTATTCGAGAGGTACGAATGAAGCGCGTGTCCCATTTCGTGCGCGATCGTGAATTCGGACTGGAGATCGTCGGTGTGATTGAGAAGTACGAACGGGTGGACTCTCGCGCCGGCAGAATATGCGCCGCTGCACTTGTTCTCGTTCTCATATACATCAACCCAGCCGCTCTCAAATCCGGCGCGCATAATGGAGCAATACTCCTCGCCAAGCGGCTTTACCGCTTCAAGCACAGTCTCTTTAGCCTGCTCGTATGTGATCTTTTCCTCGGCGTCGCTGACCATGGGCGCATACAGATCGTAGTAGTGCAGTTCGTCAACTCCCAGCAGCTTCTTCCGAAGTGCCACATAGCGGTACATCTTATCCATGTTTGCGTGAACTGCGTCGATCAGCTTGTAATAAACGCCGGAAGGTACTTCGGTGCTGTCAAGTGCTGCTTCAAGCGTATTCTCGTACTTATGCACATTCGCGTTGAAAGCAAGAGTTTTGAGGTGTGCCGCGATCACCGCGGTATAAGTGTTCTCAAATCCCTTGTATGTGTTGTACAGATTTGTGAATGCTGACTTTCGCAGCTCCCTGTCCTCGCTCTGCATGAGCGGGATATAGCTGCCGTGGGTGATCTGGTGTTTGTTTCCGTCCTTATCCACCGCATCGGGGAACTTTATATCCGCGTTGTCGAGCATTGAGAATATCGTCTCCGGTGAAGATGCCATTTCTCCCGCCATTGCGGCTATCCGCTCCTCCTCGGGAGAGAGAATGTGGCTGCGCTTGCTCCTTATCCTGTCAAGGGCGAGGCGGTAGTGCTCCAGACCGGGCTGCTCCTTGTAGAACCGCTCCATATCCTCATCGCTTATCGAGATGATCTCCGGAACGGCGAATGCCGCGGCGCTTCCTATCGCAACAAACAGCGCATTCACTCTGTCGCAGTAGCCGGAGTACAGGCTTACGGTGGTATCCTCATCACTCTTCCGGTTTGAGTAGTTGCCGAGATCCTCGGCAATGACGGTGATCTCATCGTCAAGCTTCATATACTCCAGAAGTGCTTCCGGGGACGCAGAAAGCTTTCCGGCATATCCCGCAAGTACCTCCGGATATTTTCCTGCATCATCAAGCGCCTTCTCGAAATCCGCGTCTGTGGCGTAGATGTCGTTTATGTGCCACTTGAATTCTTCCGCGACTTCGCTTCTTTTCGGTATTCTTTTTTCTGCCATTTCTGATTTTCCTTTCTTTTATCCGAGAATGCCGTTTGGAGATATGCCGTAGGAAACGATGTCTTCCGGCAGTACCTTCAATGCATCACAGTCGATGTTGTATTTATAGTCTTTAGTCCACCGCTCATACGCATCTATCTGCACAGACGTTTTCGCATTGGACAGAAGATATGTCATTATCTGTATTTTCAGCGCATTCCGGGTGCTCTCTGCGGAAGCGTCGTCGGTGTACTGGATTATACAGAAGCTTCCGTCATCGTTCTGTACCGGCATTGCTACTCCGCCTTTACTGTCGATGCTGTACACCGCAGCGGTATAATGCTTGCCGAGGGTCTCGGAATTGCGCAGTACGATATGTTCACTCTGTCCGCCGTGATCTTCCAGCAGCTTGTCGAAATCCGCGCCGTTACGGAGTTTGTCGGCAGTATCTTTTGCCCTTTGCAGCAGTTCTTCCTCTGTCTCGCCGTCCTTTGCATGCAGTATGATATGACGTGCTTTTCTTGTCCCTTCCGGAACATAAGCCATCTGATAAGACGAATTGCGCTCATATTCCGTGATATTGTTTGCTGCGGCTTCTTCCGCTTCCGCGGTTATCCTGTCGAGCTCTTTCTGCACCTGTTCGTCGCTTACCTCGACATCGTTTACCATTGCATCGAGAGCAAGCTGCTGTATTTTGCTGTTCAGCTCCCATTTATAGAAGATATCGTCGTTTATGCCGCATTTTTTCAAAAGCGCTTCGAGAGCTTCATTGCACAGCCGGTCAACTTCTTCGGAGGAGGCTTTCCCGCCGAGCTTTGCGCTTGCAGCTTCATAAAAGCTCATAGCCCAGTCGGCGCGGACCTGTTCCGCGGTATTCTTTATCTGTCCGATCTGTTCCTCTGTAAGAGTCGCTTCGCTTATGCCGTAATCTTTCTCCGCGGCATACATATACTGCTTCTCAAAGGTGAGATAATTGATGATGTTCACGCGGTAGTTCTTGCAAGACTCGATGTTTTCGGGAGACATATCGTCAGTGATGCCGTAGTTTATAAGATAGTACATATACTCGCTGATGAAGTCGCCGAAAGTGATGTCGAAATACGGGATATGCTCCGGCTCGTCAACGGAAGCGATAACTTTATTCCTGTCCGTGTCTTTCCAGGCGGTGAAGCGGGAACTGTCGCCGGGAAAGTACTCGTCGGCAATAGCCTGTGCATCTGCGCTTATAGTAATACCGCTGCCGGAAGGTGTGCTGCAGCCGGATACTGACCCGCAGGCCAGAATAGCTGAAAGCAATACTGCCAATGTTCTTATTTTATACGAATGTGTCATTTTCTGCGTCCCTATCTTTTATTACACGAATAGTATAGCATAATTTACCATAAAAAGCAAAATATTTTTTCAAAAATCCAGTCTTTTTTTGAAAAAGGTGATGATTTTTTCCGAATTATGTGCTATAAGTGCGGAGCTTCCTTTGGTGTTTATAATCTCCCCCGCTATATTTTTCTATTGCATTTTTTATTTTTATGTGCTATAAGCGCGGAGCCCGCGCCGGCAGATCTTCCTTTGATATTTATCATCTCTCCCGGTCATATTTTTCTATTGCTTTTTTTATTTTTATGTGCTATAATTAATTGATAATATGAAATATTATGCTCATTTACAAAGTAAAGGAGAATAGATAAATGTCCGGTATATTTAAAAAGATAGGAAGTATATCCGCTCTGATAATAACAGCGGCTTGTGTACTGACATTTTCCGGCTGTCCGGGTGATGAACCGGAAGAAGAGGTGCCGATGAAGACGGTAGCCGTTACCGACGAAGAGGGCAATCCCGTAACCGACGACAAGGGCGAGCCGGTCATGACCGAGGTACCGCTTGAAACGGTAGCTGTCACTGACGAGGAAGGAAATCCCGTTACCGATGAGAGCGGCGAGCAGATATTTGAATACGAGACACTCCCCGAGGAGGAAAAGATCATATACAAGGTTGGCTTCGTTTACAGCGGATTCGTTTCCGACGGAGCCACGAACGGTGCATTCGAGGTTGCCCGTGCGCAGATAGAACGTTCACTCGGTCTGGAGACCTGCTATGTGGAGAATGTGCTTGTATCCGAGTTCCCGGAGGCTGTCAATGCGCTGAAAGATGACGGATGCAATATCATAGTTTCATGCAGTCCGAAATATGCGAACTCGGCATTCCGTGAGAACAAGACCTCAACCGATACTTATTTCATAAGCTTCGGAGATGCCGGGACCGGCGCGCATTTAACAAGCTTCGGCGGTGAGCTTTACCAGACCGCGAATGTATGCGGACTTGCTGCTGCACACAACACAAAAACAAATGTGATAGGAGTTGTGGCTGATCCGGGCGAATACAATGCTTACGGTGTAATTGACGGATTTGCCCTCGGCGTTTCGGAGATTATGAGTGCAAAAGCCGATCTGCGTGTGAACTGGGCATGGTCTAACAGCAAGTCGGAGATAGAAGCGGCAGTCGATGATCTTATTGCGCAGGGGTGCGATATCATAATGTCGTATATGGAGACCGACTATCCGGTGCGCTACTGCGCTGACAAGAATGTCAAGGTGATAGCGAACTGCTACAATATGCCGGAGATCGCGCCGGATAACTACATAAGCGGCTATTTCTTCAATTTCAGCACACATCTTGTCGATGTGATACGCTCCATAGTCAATGATAATTTCAATCCGGAAGTTTACTCCGGAAACGTTGCGTCCGGTATGGTTCGTCTCGTAAACTTCGGACTCAGTTCAGAGAAGGGAACCGAGGATATATGCAACAAGCTTTATGAGTACATAAAGGCGGGTAATGCGAAGGTATTCACCGGTGAGATAAAGGATACGGACGGCTCTGTAATGGTAGAAAAGGGTCAGTCCATGACGTTCGATAATATCCAGAAGATCAACTGGCTCGTCCAGAGCGTCCGCAAAGCCGGTACGTTTACAGAGATCACCGATAATCCCGTCGGTTCCGACTTCTCGATCCATAGAGATTTCGATGAGAGTTGAGAGATCTTTGAGACGGGGCGCTGAGTCTGTCGGAGTCAGCTTTGCCCGCTTTAGGGCGTGCATCAATGCACGCCTTTGGGCGGTCAATCGCTGCATCGTGCAGCGACCCTCTGTCACCTGACGGTGCCACCTCCCCTCTGAAGGGGAGACACCCCGGACCCCGCCAGCCCCCTTTGAAAAAGGGGGCTGGACACCCTAAACCAATGCAGTATTTCAGAGTGCACAGCTATGGGCGAGCGCGGACAGAAATGCAGTGAGGTTGGCGAAGATTTCGTTCAGAATAACAAGAAACAGCTTACAGAGTATTATTCTGTAAGCTGGTTTTGTGTTTAGATAAATAATATAACTGACCGAGCTGGCGCACCTGTCAATAGAAGAGTGTCGCTGCGGATCCGATCTCTCACTTTTTCTTCTGTGTCAGGATACGAACGCCGGAGCTTGTACCGAGCCGTGAACAGCCGAGACGGACAAACTCTTCCATATCTTCGCGGGATTTGATACCGCCGGCAGCCTTGATCTTCACGTTCCTGCCGATATGCTTCGCAAACAGCTTTATATCGTCGAATGTAGCGCCTCCGGTGCCGAATCCGGTCGAGGTCTTGATGAAATCCGCGCCAGCAGTCGTGAACGCGTTGCACATCATTATCTTCTCGTCCTCCGTGAGATAGCAGGTCTCGACGATAACTTTAAGTATGTGCTTTCCGCAGACAGCTTTCAGCTGGACGATCTCGTCAATTACCGTGTCATAGTCCTCATTTTTTACTGCGGCAAGGTTTATCACCATATCTATCTCGTTCGCTCCGTCAGCAAGCGCCTGCTTTGTTTCCGCAACTTTTGCTTCGGTGCTTGTATAGCCGAGAGGGAAGCCGATGACTGTGCAGATGTTCAGTTCCGGAAATTCCTTGTGAACCTGCTTTACATAGCAGGGCGGTATGCAGACGCTTGCACAGCCGTAGCCGGACGCTTCTGCGCAGAGTGTGCGTATCTGCATGACCGTCGCTGTGGGTGACAGCAGAGTGTGGTCTATTTTCGAGAACAGTTCCTTGTCAGTCATACTATTTCCTTTCCAGTAATTTTCATTGTTTGAAGCAGTGTTCTCTGAGGTAGCTGTTAAGCTGCATAAGCGGGAGCGACACTTTTTTACTGCCGAGTTTTTCCTCTATCAGATCGCCTGCGTCTACTGTGTCATTCAGCACTATATCTTTGTCCTGTGTCCGAAGGGTAAGTCTGATACGCTGATATGTCCCGTAGCGCGAACTTACGGAGTATGGCTCGCAGATAACATCGGTTATCTCGGTGAGATATATCCGGTGTTCACGGAAAAAATGCTTCCGGCAGAGCTGCTCACCGTCAGACCACACCACAGTGGGACGCTGATCAAGGTAAATGAAAAATCCAAACAGTGCGCCGCTTGCGAGGGAGAGAATAAGCATT
The DNA here is from genome assembly GCA_017479645.1 of Ruminiclostridium sp. Classification (GTDB taxonomy): domain Bacteria; phylum Bacillota; class Clostridia; order Oscillospirales; family Ruminococcaceae; genus Ruminiclostridium_E. The sequence continues at coordinate 17,984 of JAFVBZ010000086.1, forward strand.
ATCAGAGAGAGTGAACTTTGATAGAATGACAACAGAAAATGAATGCCGCACCCTATGAAAGCTATTAAACTGACAGCCATCAGCACGCCTAATAAAATTGAGTTCTGATGTATCTTTATTTCTATTTCCTTGCTCATAGCTTCCTTCCTATACACTGTTCCTGTCAGTCAGCTTCTTTTCGCGTCCGAAAAGAAGCGGGTGCAGGGCAGAGCCCTGCATCTCTGAATCTCAAGCAAAGCGATCATACCATAAGTGCGCAGACCTTGTTGCAGTAAGCAACAGGATCCTCAATCTCAAGTCCCTCTATAAGAAGCGCCTGATCGTACAGGATATCCGCATAGTCGGACAGCTTCTCCTTGTCGTTGTCGTAGAGGAACTGGAGCTTTGAGAATATCGGGTGATCCGCGTTGATCTCGAGAACTCTGTCTGCCTTTGGCTTCATCTCGTTGCCGGGCATTGCGCCGAGTACCTTCTCCATTTCAAGCGAAACTTCGCCGTCGCTGGTAAGGCATACCGGGTGAGAACGCAGTTTTGCGGAGATGCGGACATCTGCGACTTTGCCTTCGAGAGCCTTCTTTATCTCTCCGAGAAGATCCTTGTTCTGCTCGGTCTTTTCCTTCTTTTCCTTCTTTTCGTCCTCGCTCTCGAAGTCTGCGTCGGAGGACTGTATCGACTTGAATTCCTTTCCGTCGTAGTCAACGAGCATCTTCACAATGAACTCGTCCACGTTGTCGGTGAGGTACAGAATCTCGTAACCCTTGTCCTTGAGCATCTCGGTCTGGGGCAGAGTATCAAGCTTTGCGACAGATTCGCCGCTTGCAAAATAGATCGCGTCCTGACCTTCCTTCATTCTTGTAACGTACTCTTCGAGAGTTGTGTACTTCTTCTCGGCGCTGGAAGTGAAGAGCAGGAGATCCTGCAGGAATTCCTTCTGCATACCGTAGGAGCTGTACAGACCGTACTTTATCTGGAGACCGAAGTTCTTCCAGAATTCCTCGTACTTCTCGCGGTCATTGTTCAGCAGTTTCTTCAGCTCATTCTTTATGGTACGCTCAATGCTCTTTTCTATCAGCTTAAGCTGTCTGTCGTGCTGGAGCATCTCACGGGAGATGTTGAGCGAGAGATCTTCACTGTCCACAAGTCCTCTTACGAAGCTGAAATAGTCCGGGAGCAGATCGCCGCACTTCTCCATTATCATAACGCCGCTGGAGTAGAGCTGGAGACCCTTTTCGTACTCTTTTGTGTAGAAGTCGAACGGAGCCTTTTTAGGTATGAACAGCAGGGCGTTGTATGTCGCTGTACCCTCCGTCTTGGAATGGATATGGACCAGCGGATCCATATAATCAAGAAACTTTTCCTTGTAGTACTCGTTGTACTGCTCATCGGTAAGTTCCTGCTTGGACTTCTTCCAGATCGGCACCATGCTGTTGAGTGTCTCGATCTCGGTTGTTTCGTCGTATTCGCCCTCTTTGCCTTCTTTGGGTGTACGCTTGGTGACAGCCATTCTGATCGGGTATCTGATATAGTCGGAGTAGCGCTTTACGAGACTGCGGAGCTTGTATTCCGCAAGGAATTCGCTGTAGTCCTCATCGTCGGTGTTGTCTTTGAGATAAAGTGTGATAACGGAGCCGTTGGTGTCCTTTTCAGCTTCGGTTATTGTGTATCCGTCAACACCTTCGCTACTCCAGAGATAGGCGGTTTCTTCGCCGTACTTCTTTGTGAGCACTTCCACCTTCTTTGCAACCATGAATGCAGAGTAGAAGCCTACGCCGAACTGACCGATAACATCGACTTCTTCCTTGTCCGCGTCAGAATTATCCTGCTTGAACTTGAAAGAGCCGGACTGAGCGATAACACCGAGGTTGTTTTCCAGCTCGTCCTTGTTCATACCGATACCGTTATCGGTAACCGTGATAGTGCGCTTGTCCTTATCGAATGCAAGGTCGATGCCGAGGTTCTCTCTTGTTATGCCGAGATTCTCCTGCATCGACTTGAAATAAAGCTTATCCATAGCGTCGCTTGCGTTGGAGATAAGCTCACGCAGGAATATCTCTTTGTGCGTATAGATAGAGTTTATCATCATTTCCAGCAGGCGCTTGGATTCAGCCTTGAACTGCTTTTTTGCCATAATATATCGTCTCCTTTGTTCTCTTGTTAGCACTCTCGGCTTTTGAGTGCTAAATATATTATAGCACTTTTTTCAGATATGTCAACAGTTTTTTGAAAAAAACACCGATACTTTTATTAATATTACTCGGAGCGTTGAATGGGGTTGATTTTTGCCAAACGAAAACATGCCCCCGCAGCTGCGGGGGCATTTAAACTCGGAATACCGTTACTTAGCGGAATTCTGATAGCTTTCGATCATTTTCTTCACAATGGTTCCTGAACGCGGTGTGAGGGAAGGGCAGTGTCTTTCCTCTGTAATGCCGAGCTTTAAGCATACCTCAAGCCGCATTGTACGGGTTTTCTCCGGGTAAACAACGATCTTGTCGATCAGCAGGTCTGACATGTCGTTTACAGTCTGGCGGTCAAGAACTCCGTCCATTACAACGAGGTCATTGTTGAACGCGTTTCGTATATCCTTCATATCACGCAGGAGCTCCGACTTACCGCGGGATTCTCTGCGCAGCTCGTTCAGCTGCATTTTAAGTCGTGTGATGTCGGTATTCAGTGCGTCGTTTCTGTTTCTGAACTCCGCCTTTGTGATAGCATCGTCGGTGTACAGGTCAAGGAGCTTTTCTTTCTTCGTTTCAAGCGCAGCTATCTGCTTTTGCATCTCTTCCGCTTCACGATCGCCGGTCTTGTCTTTATCCTCGTTATCGTACAGGTTGACGAACTGCTCGATATAGCTGTCGATATTCTCCGCAAGATTTATGAAAACGTCGCTGAGTATCGCGTAAAGCTCCTTTTCGTAGATTGCCGTGGTGGGGCAGTCGGCTGCCTTGCCTTTTTTCTTTTCCCGGCATATCCACTCATATATCGGCTCGTCCCGGTGAAGCTCCTTGCTGTATGATGTCCGCCAGAAGGGGACGCCGTGGACTCCGCAGATTATCTTTCCCGAAAGGGGAGAGGTCTTCTTCGCGGAACGGTCTGTTGCCTTGACTTTCATACTGCGCTCGGCGAAGATCTCGTTCGCCTGTTCCCACAGCTCCTCGGAAACGATTGCCGGGACGATCTCGCCCGTCTCGTCCTTGAACATCACCCACTCTTCCGGCGGGAGGAATTTCTGCTGCTTGGTGCGGTAGTCGGTGATCTTCACTTTGTTGCCGCAGTACCAGCCCTTATACTTGGGATTCTGTATTATGCCGCCGATAGTGTTGTGGTGTATCAGCTTTCCGGCTCTGCTTCTGTACCCTTTGTCCCAGAGTATCTGTTCAAGGTCACGGAGCCCATAATTCCCGGTGGCGTAGGTCTCGAATATAAGGCGCACCATATCGGCTTCTTTCTCGTTTATGACGAGCTTCGCGTTGTCCTTGTCATATCCGAATATGCGGGAATTCCCGATGACACGCCCGTTCTCAATCGCTTTGCGGTGACCGAATTTCACGCGTTCCGACAGCTTACGCACCTCGTCCTGCGCTATGCTCGACATTATCGTAAGGCGAAGTTCGCTGTCAGGCTCTATCGTGCAGATATTGTCCGTCATGAAGAATACACCCACTCCATGTTTCAGCAGGTCGCGGGTGTATGTCAGACTGTCTATGGTGTTGCGCGCAAAACGGCTGACTTCTTTCGTCAGAATAAGATCGAATTTACCGTCATAAGCGTCCTGTATCATGCGCTGAAACTGTACGCGGTTCTCGGCATTCTCCCCGCGGATACGGTCTGCGTAGCCTTCCACATATTTCCAGTTCGTGTTGCGCTGTATCATCTCGCGGAAGTGGCTTTCCTGGTTCTCGATCGACATCGTCTGCTCGTCGCGGGTCGTTGAGACGCGGGCGTAGTAGGTCACGCGCAGGTTGAAGTCTTCTATCTGCTTGCGCTCGGTGCGCATACGGTTGATTATTTCGTAGATGTCCATGACGACACTCCTTTGGCTTGGTTGTGAGATTATTGTACCATACCGGGAGTGGATTGTCAAGGGGGATATCTACTTTTGCAATATAAGCTCCATAGAACCGTTGTAGCGTTCGCTTACATCGTAACGCTTGACTGTAAAACCGACTTTTTTAAGGAATGGTTCAAGTCCCTCGTAGGAAAAATATGTGAAGTGGTTTTTCTGATTCCACATCGGATCGGTGAATTTTCTCATTCTGGTAAATGCACTGTTGAAATTAGGTGTGGAAAGCCAAAGGATACCATTATTGTTAAGAAGATCATAAGCTTTTTGTAGTGCGTCAATCGGTTTGCTTACATGCTCGAGAATGTCACCCATAATGATAACATCGTACTTTTGCTCTGACTTATATTTCAGAAAATCTGACCATACGATATCAACGCCAAGGGCTCCGGAGATATTCTCACAGTCCTCTCTGCATATCTCCACCGCTGATACATCATATCCCATTTCAAGCGCGACAGCAAGCATTTCGCCGCTGCCTACTCCAACTTCAAGGTATTTGGTTCCGAGATTGAATTTCTTGATATGGTTGAAGATATTACTATATTTGACAAGCTGATTCCTCGGTGTTAGCACCTGACCTTCTGTTTTACTAGTATAATGACCGTTTATCTCGCCCATATTCCATACAGGGAAATTGTAGGCGTACAGGTTTCCGCATCCGTTGCATTTCATCCAAAGCTTTGCCGGAGAAAAAGAGTTGTGGTCAAGTATTGCCTGATCGGCACAGTAGAACGGTTTCTCTTCCTCCGAGTCACATATAGGGCAAACGTTATATATTGCGTCTTTAATTTTTTCAGGAGAATAACAGTAATGCTTATTTGCAAAAATCTTTTGTAACAGTTCCGGCTCTTTCTCAAAATCACTCATGGTATTTTTGTAGCAAAGCATAGGATCCTTGAGAGCATACCGACGAGATGCAACATAATGTGCTGCTCTGAAAATGAAGAAATCACCGTCAAAGAACTCCAGAAGCATTTTATCAAGTTCATCATCGCTGTCGGGAAAATAGTTATCATTGTTCAGAAAATCATACGATAATGAAATAAACATTTCTGCAAGATGTATCTTCGCTCTCTGATACCAGACTTCAAAATCTTTGTCGGTTGCCTTTCCGAGCTTTATAAGGTCAACTAATGAAATGGCGACTGTACTGTATTGCTTAAGGTTTTCTTCAGAGCTGTTTTTTCGGTTGAGGATAGGTTCGGAGATAGAAAGTATTGTATTGACAGTATTAGTATCGTTGGGAGTGTCATAGTATGCTGTACGTACAGAATACAGCATTTCTATAAGAATTTTGAAATCGGAAAAATGGGTTAATTCTTTCATGAATTATGCTCCTTGAGCTATAGCAATAAAATAATTTACTATATTATTTTATTAAAATAATCAATTGTAAATCTTAAACCTTCATCAAGAGCTATTTTAGGTTCCCAATCAAGTTCTTTTTTTGCCAAATCAATGACTGGTTTTCTCTGTGTAGGATCGTCCTGCGGAAGCGGCATATACAAAAGTTTTGACTTGCTGCCGGTCAATGCTATGACCTTATGAGCCAACTCCAGCATCGTGAACTCGCCAGGATTTCCAAGATTAACAGGTCCGGTAAATCCGTCACGGCTGTTCATCATACGATACATTCCTTCTACAAGATCGTCAACATAACAAAAACTACGCGTCTGAGAACCGTCCCCATATATAGTTATATCTTCCCCTTTGAGAGCCTGTACTATAAAATTGGATACAACACGACCGTCATTCGGGTTCATATTTGGTCCATAAGTATTGAAAATACGTATAACCTTAATATCTACTCCATTTTGTCGGTGGTAATCAAAAAACAAAGTTTCGGCAACACGCTTTCCTTCGTCATAACAGGATCTTATCCCTATAGGATTGACATTTCCCCAGTATTCTTCAGGCTGAGGATGTACGATTGGATTGCCATAAACTTCACTGGTAGATGCCTGCAATATCCGGGCTTTGACTCTCTTAGCAAGCCCAAGCATATTAATAGCACCGAGTACAGAGGTTTTTATAGTCTTGACTGGATTATACTGATAATATACCGGTGATGCAGGACACGCAAGATTATATATCTGATCTACCTCGACCAGCAATTCCTTTGTAACATCATGACGAATAAATTCGAAATTGTGGTAGTCCATTAACTGCTCAATGTTTTTCTTGGATCCAGTAAAAAGATTATCGGCACAAATAACCTCATCACCATTTTCTACAAGTCTTTTACACAAATGTGAACCGATAAATCCGGCTCCTCCCGTTACAAGCACTCGTTTCACACATTTTCCTCCTTTTTTGCAGCTCTTACGCCAATCTGATAATAGTCAATACCGTACTCACATACGCGCTTTGTGTTATACTGGTTTCTGCCGTCAAAGATAACAGGTGTTTTTAGTAGTCTCTTTATTTCGTAGAAATCCGGACTCCTGAATTCTTTCCATTCCGTAATCAAAATCAAAGCGTCTGCATTTTTTAGTGCTTCATACTTGTTATCGCAGTATGTAACATTTTGATTGTCCTTAAGATAGTAAGTTTTAGCTTCTCTGATTGCTTTTGGGTCGTAAGCCGATATCTTCGCTCCTGCAGCTGTCAGGGCATTTATTATCGTTATAGCTGGAGATTCACGCATATCGTCTGTGTCAGGCTTAAACGCAAGTCCCCACGTTGCAAAGGTTTTGCCGGTCAAATCACAGCCGAAATAATCTTTTACTTTTGCAACAATTACTTCTTTTTGAGATTTATTAACATTCTCCACGGACTGCAAAAGTCTTGACTCGTAACCGTATTCAGATGCAGTTTTGATCAATGCCTGCACATCCTTCGGGAAACAACTGCCACCATATCCGCAGCCAGGATATATAAAGGAAAATCCTATACGCTTATCACTGCCGATTCCGCGTCGCACCTTATTTACATCTGCACCGACACGCTCGCATATATTGGATATTTCATTCATAAAAGAAATCTTTGTAGCAAGCATCGAGTTTGCAGCATACTTCGTCATTTCCGCACTCGGTATGTCCATCAATATGAAATTTTCAGTATTCATCACATATGGCTTGTACAGCTCACGCATAACATCAGCTGCTCTGTCTGAATCAACTCCAATTACTACACGATCAGGTTTCATACAGTCTGCAATCGCGCTGCCTTCTTTCAAAAACTCCGGATTAGATATAACATCGAAAGTTAATGCGGAATTTTGCTTATCAAGTTCAGTCTGAACGGTCGCACGTACCTTTTCCGCTGTACCTACAGGTACCGTGGACTTATCCACTATATACATATGGCGTTTCATATTTTCGCCAATACTCTTGGCAACTGTAAGAACATACTGAAGATCGGCAGAGCCGTCTTCACCCATTGGAGTTCCTACGGCAATAAACACTATCTCGGATGTTTCAAGCGCTTCTTTAATATCCGTTGTAAAGTTCAATCTACCAGCGTTTTTATTGTTTATGACCATTTCAGTAAGACCGGGTTCGTAGATTGGGATTATACCATTCTTCAGGTCATTGATTTTCTTCTCGACTACATCAACGCACCAAACATCGTTCCCCATTTCAGAAAAACATGTGCCTGTTACAAGTCCGACATAGCCTGTGCCTATTACTGACAATCTCATATAAATGAAACCTCCGTCCCTTATTTTGTTAGATCAACAACTCAGTAACTTTTTTTTGATACCAGTTCCAAGCATGAGAAACAATTGTATCTATATTATTGTATTCAGGTTCCCAACCCAATACTTTTCTGATTTTCTTACTACTACCAACCAGTTTTGCAGGGTCTCCATCCCGCCTTTTTGAAAAAGTGACTTTAAAATCGTTCCCAGTTACTCTTTTTACAGAATCAATGACTTCTAAAACTGAAGTTCCTTTCTCATTACCTAAATTGAACCAATTACTGGGTTGATCGTTTTCTAAATAACGTAATGCTAACAAATGTGCTTTTGCAAGATCGGCTACATGTACATAATCTCTAATACAACTGCCATCAAAAGTATCATAATCAGTACCAAAGACTTTTATATCTGTTCTCTTTCCAGCTGCAGCATCAAGGACAAGCGGTATTAAATGAGTTTCCGGGTAATGGCTTTCACCTATTTCACCTTCCGGATCGGCTCCAGCAGCATTGAAATAGCGAAGAACAACAAAGTCCAAGCCGTAAGCTGTATTATAATCCTTTAATATATGCTCTACTACAAGTTTCGTTTTCCCGTAAGGGTTAATTGGAATTTGCCTCATTTCTTCAGTTATTGGATTGCTTTCCGGTTCTCCATAAGTTGCACAAGTTGATGAAAAAACTATTTTATTACAATTATATTTATGCATTACTTTAAGTAAATTAATAGTACTAACAACATTGTTGTAATAGTATTTCTCCGGATCATTCATTGATTCGCCAACATAAGCATAGGCTGCTAAATGTATTACCTCATTTATCTTATTTTTCTGAAAAACATTTTCAATGTCAGATTCATACATTAGATCACCTTCAACAAATCTACCCCATTTAACAGCATCTATATGACCATACACTAAATTATCAAACACAATGGTATCATAGCCTTCTTTATTCAGCAGCTTATTTACATGAGAACCAATATAACCAGCTCCGCCGCATATTAAAATTGCCATTTCAGTGACCTTTCGATATAAATAATATATTTTAAGTAAAAATGATTTTCTCAGCATGACGAATATTTAGTTTATCTTTATTATACATAAAGTAAATATTGGTAAGTATCTCCGCAACATAGGATAATGCTCGTGTTTCTTTTATCTCAGAAACTTTATCGCTCATTGTTTCCATATAATCAGTGATTTCAAAGAACCATTTACAATAGGCATCAAAAACTGATTTCTTTGCACATAACATGTTGTAAGTATATTGATAATAATCATTAATTATTTTGATATAATCGTCAAATTCTTCGGGATGAAGAATTCTTAATGAGACAAACAGCGCATCAATTACATTTTCTGATAATACTGCACGGAAATGTGCCAATGCATTCGGAGCAAACATATATGGAAGCGGGAGTATTACATCTACATCATTTGTAAGCATTTCAGGTTTCACTAACAAATGCCTTCGATAATGCTCGATGCCCATCCAGTCGTGGTATTGATTTTTCCATACCCAATATGTTACACTCATTTCGCAGTACTGTTTATTTTTAGATGAAATGTTATTTCCTGTATTATCGTCAAAGTCTGCTTCCAATTCTCCTCCCAAGGCAGATCCAGCATGAACACTTTTTTCAAACTCTTTATGTTTTGGAGATGATATAAGGAACTTGTCTTTATGAGAATGTGCTTCATATAATACAACATCAACTTTACCATCGCCTCTGCTCGTGGCACACGGAAAAATGTTTAGATCGTTATAATATGCCGACATTAAAAGAAATTCATCATGATCAGAAAGAATGAATAAATTATGAAACCCATTTTTGTTAAGATATGGAATTACTTCCTTTTGAATGATTTCAGTAACTGCAACTATAATCAGAGAGTTTTTGTTAAATGATAAATCGGACGTTACCGGTATATCATCAATAGCAGAAGGATTGTTTCTCAGATTGCTTACGATAAAGGCTTCTGGCTTTTTCCGACTGAAATGTTCTATTGCTCTGTATGCTCCATAAGCTATCTGAGCGCCGAACATCCTATACTCTGGCATATTTTTTACAAGCGACACGATATCATGATTTGTACCTGACATTTTTCTTATATCCTCAATTATATAGTTGTTATAATTTTGTTCTTATTCACACCGAGATCAACCAAATAATCATAAACTTCATTTACGACAGTATCATCTGATATAGCTATTATAATTATGTCATATTCTGTCTCTAATATCTTCTCTGGATTAACTATAGATTGATTTTCCATTTTTTTTGCATTTTTATCGACCCACAGCACTACATTATATTTTCCATTTTTGACTATCTTCTGATATATATGTTTACCGTAATATCCAGCACCATAGATGATCAATCTGCTATCAGGCTGCAAATTGTCATCAAGACTTATCTGAGGACCTTTATTAATAACTGCATTGAAAAAACGCCTTAAGCCTTTATCTACATTAACAGGGTTCATATTTTGCAATCCCAGCTCCGGAAAACAGGTGTTTCTGTAATAAAAACATAATTCTTTGTATATTTTAGGTGAAGATACTGACATTAGCCACCATCTCAGCAATGCAAGCATTCTGTTATGTAAACTTTTTTTTATTATATCATAACATTCTTCTTTTATCAGATAATCATTCAGATAACTCAAACAATCAAATATAGCTTCCGGATGTTTCTCGATAGAATTTGTCTGTGAGCCAGGTCTCATCAATCTGTAATAAATAAGCTTGTCATTTATGATTGATATTCTTCCTGCAAAAATATATAATAAAGAAACAAAAAAAACATCGTCCACTATTGGTACATTTTCTTGGAATCTTAGTGCATTCCTGTCTATAAGTTCTTTCAGTATTAGCTTATTCCAAACAGCGCATCCAAGTAATTGAAATAAATTATCTGGTGTATCTTTATAAGAGAAAACTTCTTTATTCAGGGCATTAACTCCATTAAAGTCAATTTCATAATTGTGTTCTTCAATGCCATCCTGATTTACATACCAGCAGTCACAGATGATTAAATCCGAGCTTGATTGTAATGCTTTTTTATACAATTTTTCGAGTAAATGAACATCAAAATAATCATCTGCATCAAGAAAAATTATATATTTTCCTGTTGCGTTATCTATGCCAATATTTCTTGGAAGTCCTGCGCTACCGCTTCGGTATTCTCTTTCAATCATTCTGAAACGTCCATCCACATCAATGATATCTTTAATAATCGTTGAGCTATTGTCGGTTGACCCGTCATTCACACATATAACTTCAAAATCAGAAAAGGTCTGATTCTGAATTGTTTGAAGACAATGTTTCAAATAACTACCGGCATTATAAATTGGCACAACTACCGAGATCAATGGATTCATTTATAGTCTCCTTATGCTAAAAGTTTATATTCGATCTTAAGTAAATCAAGATTGTGCAGACAAATTTTCCTGTATTCATCTCCGACGCCCATAATAACACTTACGCTTTCGTATTTATCATTGAGATCCGAAATGTGATATATCGGGATCTCATTGAATTCACCATTTTCCGGTAAAGTCTGATCATCCGATATCACGATCGCGCTGATGGGAAGATTATTGATTTGAGCAAAACCTATTACTTCCTTACCATAATATCCGAATCCATAAACGACTACATCTTCTGATTGGTTCCATTTACTATAAATTAAATTGAAGTCTGATTTAAAAAATTTTCTCGCAAAATCAATAGAAAATGTTTTTTTCTGAATGGAAGTGATTTTGATGTACATACTATAAAAATAATCACTGTAATGTCTCTTGATGATTCGCCCATAGTTATCAATATCGGTATTACTTAACATATACTGCCATGTTATCGAAAGACAGGAAAATACATCAACAATATTATCAAATGTATCATTTGTTATTTTTATTGCAGCTATATTATCTATTTCATCAGTTGTGTTATCCTCAAAGTATTTAACGCCAGTTGCCGAGTCAAATAATAATCTTGTCGCATATTGATATGGCATACCGTTTGAGAGATGGTTGAGTCCGACATCATGTAATACTACAATACATTCGTCAGCAAGATATGGTAAGCACACTATAAAATCTATTATCTCCCCAGGAACACTGTGGGTAGTATCAATAATAAGAAAATCGATTTTTTTATTATCAGAACAAATATCATCTATAAATTCTGCGATGATATTTCCGAAATACTTTCTGTATTTAATGTTGTCCGGAATACTTTGAGTAAGGAAGCCCGTTTCCTTGGTCATATCCCTGTAATAATATTTACTGTAATCAACAGAATACATATCGCAATTACATTTAAGATCATGAAGACAAGTCAAGATAACATTTGTAGTAAATCCAGCCGCTACTCCGATCTCAACAACTTTTTTAGGCATTTTATCTCGCAATAATCCACATAGGAATCTTAAATCTCTTTCCGTCATCTCCATAAAGGATTTATTATTTTCCAACTTACAAAGAATATTAGTAATATCATAATAAGATATATGCTTATGTTTTTTCATACCCTGACTCCCTTGGCCTTATTTATACCTACATATTTTGCTTTCTTCAATGCCGTGCGATATCAACATTTTTTTTATTTCATCGAAAACTTTATCATCATATATTGCCACTACTAATTTGTCGAAGTCAATCTCATCCAGCATCTCAACCGGATATACAGGAATCCTGAGCCCAGTTTTGTTTTGATAATTCTTGTCAACCCATGCCACTATTTTAAATGCACTCATATATCGTATTGCATCTATAAATGCTTTACCGTATGAACCTGCGCCGTATACTGCTATTTTCCCATTTCCTATATTACCCAACAATCTAAGCAAATCAATATTATTTTTAACAGTATTCATGTTCATTTGCTTAATTGCTTCTTCATAGAATATCGTATTCCTGGCATATCTCCAAAACAAATCGGCGAATGGATAATCAGGAAAATTCCATGGCTTTTGTGGGCTGTCAAAGTGAAATATTGAAAA
>JAFVBZ010000087.1 GCA_017479645.1 Ruminiclostridium sp.
CCGACAGCCCCCTTTAAAAAACGTGGCTGGACACCCTAAATTAATGCGTAGCGACATTCTTCTATTGACGAGTTCGCCGCCTCGGTTAGTTATATTCATCTGTATACAAAAAAGACTGCTGAAATTCGTTAGTTTCAACAGTCTTTATTCTGTTCTGAAAGGCTTCTCCATTAGTTGCGGAGCGATCAAAGTTTTTAGGGAAGGGGGTTCGGGGGAATGACCCTTTTTTCAAAAAGGGTCTGCCCCCGGTCTTGAGCGCAAGCGACCCATCTCGAGCGCAAGCGACCGGTCTTGAGCGCTCTAAAACAGCAGGGATTCGGTTTTATACGCAAGGTCTTTGAGATGCTCGATGCTGTGTTCTATGCGCCGGCGGAAGAGATCGGTATCGTGATCGGAGATGAGATCTATCAGCGCGATGAATCTGATGCAGCCGACAATTGTGATTTTATCGCGGAGCTGTGAGACAAGAGCATCGTCCTCGGTATCGAAATAATACTTCACGAAGCTGTCCCAGATATGGAAAGAAAGCTCCTCCGGGATACCGAGAAATCGTTCGGGGTTGCCGGGCTCGTCCTCCGGGAATGCATAATATGTGACATAGACCGACTGCAAATCGAAGATCGGGTGACCCTCCGCAAGCGTATCCATATCTATAAGCATCGGCTCGCCGTCGCACATCATCACATTCTTCATCTGCGCGTCGCCGTGTATCACGTTATGCTGTTCGGGGATCTCCATAAGCATCTTTTTCAGCCTGTCATACAGCTCCGTTTCAAGATACTGCGACGCTGTTTCAAGATAGCCGAGCGCCAGTCCTTTTGCGGATTTGAGCCGTCCGGGAGGTACAGTCTGACTGTTGACCATGTGAAGAAAACCGGCATACTGCTTTATTATCTCCTCTGCATTCTCCGGCTCCGATATCAGCAGATCATTGAATGTTTTCGCGTTCAGCAGCTCAAACACAGAACCGTAGCTGTTCCCGACGCGTACAATATCGTATGATATCGCAGTCGGCACACCTGCCACAAGCGCAGTCTTTGCAAGATTTTTCTCGTTCTGTATCATGGAAAGGCTTTCCGGGGAATTATAGACTTTTACGATAGTTTCCGGGTCTATGCGATATACAGTCCCGTAGAATCCCTTGCCGATTATCTCACAGCCGTCAACGCTTATCTCCCGCATTTTTCTGGAAACTCTGAACAGTTCGGTGAAGCCTGTTGTTTCCAGAATGCTGTAAATAGCATCGGGGGCATTTATGATCTCAAGCTCCTTTTCCGCCGCTTTCCTTACGCGCATAAGCACCCGCAGTCCCGCGCTCGATATGTATTCAAGACCGGACATGTCAAATACGGGTTCCGACTCTTTGTTCTCCGCGATGATATCCTGCACCGCCTTGTCGCATTCGGCAGAATTTGAAGAATCTATCCTGCCGGAAAGCGAGATAACGAGCTTCCCGCTTTCGTTGGTATATTTTATCTGCTCCATAGTCAGCCCTCCTTTTCCGTTTGATTTAATTATACAACATCTTCACGGCTTTGTCACCGTCTTACGCTGAAAATGCAAAAAATCGGATAACTGCACAAACAAATGCACTTGCCGTTTGTGGATTATTACAAGACCGGGAATGTCCCTCGGTGCGGTCAGCTTTCATGCGCTGTCTCCCTGTCCTCTGCCGGGAGCTTTTTGAAGAACATGACGGCGAACGGGACTGTCACAGGCACCGACAGCAGAAGCGATAAAGGCTGTGCTTCCTGAATGCCGGCAAGACCCCGCAGATTTGCGAGTATCAGCAGCGTCGGTATAAGCAGGATCCCGCTTCTTACCGATGATAATATCGACGCGCCGAGACGTTTTCCTGTGCTCTGGAACATCATCTCCACCGCCATGCAGGGCGGCAGCACAAGCATTGACAGCGACTGGAGACGAAGAGCGCGGGTGCCTATTTCGATGACTGCCGGGTCATCGCGGAAAAGAGCTATCAGCTGTTCCGGGAACAGGGACAGGAAAACGGTGCCGATGAGCACGATACATTCGGCGGTTATCGCGGTGAATATGAACGCCTTTTTCAGACGGCTGTATTTTCCCGCTCCGTAATTGAAGCCCGCCACAGGCTGAAAGCCCTGACCTACGCCGAGTGCAATGGAGAACGAGAAGAAAACTATCCTCGTAACTATGCTCATAGCCGCGACTGCCGCATCGCCGTAAACCGCGCAGCAGGAGTTGAGAATGATCGTGGTGATGCTGTTGAGACCCTGTCTCAGCAGACTCGGAAATCCGGTGGCCATGATGTTTGCAAGCATGCGGAAGCTGCAGTTTTTAAGCCTTTTCGGCTGAAGCTTTGTCTCTGTCTTTCCGCCGAGGAACATTCCGAGCAGTATCCCGAAGCTTACGGTCTGGCTTATCGCAGTCGCAAGACCCGCACCCGCAATACCCATATCCAGCGCGAACATGAATATGGGATCGCATACGATATTCAGCGCCGCGCCGATCATAAGCCCGATCATTCCGAGGGCGGCTTTTCCCTCATAGCGCAGGATATTGTTCAGCGTGAAGCTTGTGCACATAAAGGGGGCGGCGCACAGGATATATGTGATGTAGTTCTTCGCGTAGGGAGCGATGGTTTCCGTGCTTCCGAGCGCAAAGATCATATTGTCGAGGAAGATGAAGCCTATGATAAGTATAATTGTCCCGCAGATGAATGATGCCGCGGCACCGAGGGTGCTGTGGTCGGAAGCCTTTTCTTTGTCGCGCATTCCCAGCAGCCGGGAGATTATGCTTCCCGTACCCTGTCCGAACATAAAACCGAACGCCTGTATTATGGACATGAAGCCGAAAACGATGCCGACGGCGCCGCTTGCGCTTGTGCCGAGCTGTCCGACGAATGCGGTATCCACGAGATTGTAGATGTTTGTGACAAGCATCGAGATCATAGCCGGTATCGAGAGTTTCACTACCAGCTTTGATACGGGCGTGTTTATCATCTTTTCATATTGAGTCATATTTTATTGCTCTTTCGGAAAAATTACGCCTTTTTCCGGGAGCGGATCACCTTCCCATATAGCGGAGATTTTTTTCGATAAGCTCACATCTCTGCTTAACGCAGTCAGCGCTTCTGAGCGGATCGGAGGGAGTGCTGAACGCGAAATCCATAAGCCTGTCTATCGTTGTGGAAGCGACATGGAGCCGTGTATCGGACGAAGCGTAGTAGATATAAACCTCGTTCTTTTCGTTGACGACAGCGCCGTTCGTGAATACGACATTCGATACATCGCCCACTCTTTCCGCGCCGTGGGGAGCCATGAACAGACCGGAGGGTTCGGCTATGAGCTTTGACGGATCGTTCAGATCGGTCACGAAAACATACAGCACATACCGCAGTCCCGCCGCGGTATTCCTTACGCCGTGAGCTATGTGGATCCAGCCTTTCGGCGTCTTTATCGGAACAGCTCCGGCGCCGTTCTTGACTTCGGTGATCGTGTGGTAACGGCGGGGAGAGATCACCTTTTCTTCGGTGCATATCACAGGGTTTGTGATGTCCTTGGCAAGTCCCATGCACACGCCTCCGCCGGAGCCTGTGCTGATGAAGTCGTCCTGCGGTCTCGTGTAGAACGCGTACTTCCCGTCAACGAATTCCGGGTGCAGTACCACATTCCTCTGCTGGGGCGACTTTGATATCAGATTCGGGAGACGCTCCCATGTTTCGAGGTCTTTGGTGCGGACGATGCCAGCCTGTGCATTCGCGGCGGAAAGATCGGGTGAAGCCGTGTCCTTGCTTTCGGAGCAGAACACTCCGTATATCCAGCCGCCCTCATGCTTCGTGAGACGCATATCGTACACGTTCGTTTCCTCCGGGCAGGTGTCCGGGAGACGCACGGGATAGTCATGGAAACGGAAGCCGTCAACGGGACTTGTGCTTTCCGCTACTGCAAAGAATGACTTTCTGTCGTTGCCCTCTACGCGCGCGACAAGATAATACTTCCCGTTCATATAGAGTGCGCCGCTGTTGAGGACGGCGTTTATCCCGAGCCGTTCCATAAAGAACGGATTTGTTGCCGGATCCATGTCATACCGCCAGAAAAGCGGGGTGTGGGCGGCGGTAAGCACCGGATCCACATATCTCCGGTATATCCCGTTAAAGCTGTCATCGGGGCGGTTCTTCCTTGTTATGAGCTCCTCATACTTCGCATTCTCGCGTGCGGCTCTTTCTTCAAAGCTTTTGTTCATCGGTTTTTTCCTTTC
>JAFVBZ010000088.1 GCA_017479645.1 Ruminiclostridium sp.
AAGATCTGAATAGCACCTGCGAGACAGCGTGACAGCCGTGACACCGCGCGCACCGGAAAAGCATACCCGCGTGACACCGTGACAGCGTGACAGGCATAACAGATCACGGAGCAAGCAGCCATTCAAGTCCACCCACTCCGTGAATAAAATCTAATATTTTTGTGCTTGGAGCTACCTCGCCGACGTTATTTCCTGTCGGAAATAACGCAAAGGTACTTTTGACAGTTCGGCATGCCTTCTATCAAAAGTCCTTTGCGGCAGCGGTTCCTCTGCACCCCTTTAATGCCGCCTCTGTAATCTGGGGCGGTAATGAAGCGGCTAACGCCGCACGTCAAGACAGCAGAGCTGTCACATCTGTCACGCAAACACAAAATCAGTATCGTGCCGTGAGCATAAAAAAAGATCGGCTACCGCCGAGAGAAGACAGACCGAAATCATTCGCAATAGAAAACGGAGCAGATGATTTTTTCACCTGCTCCGCTCTTGAATATTCGGCTGTCAATCCGTTGTTTTTGTGGGCAACAAATGGTCAACATAGTTGCGTTAGACTACATTTTTTGACCAAAGAAAATTTAAGAATAATCAAAGAAATCCGCATTATAACGACACTTGCCGAGAATTGCCACAAACTGCAAAACGATAAAATTTAATTCCGATTTATGTTAGTTACCATTATAGCACGTCATCTATGCACTGTCAATAGAAACGCCATAGTACTTCTGACTTTGCATCAGAAATACCATGGCTTAAAACTTCTATATCAGCGCCGCCCTTAACGAGACCGGGAGATTTTTTGTCGAAAAAATATTATTTTGATTTACGGACTTACTTGCGCTTTCTCGAAGCGAGAACTGTCAGAACGGCAACTGCAGCAAGTGCGCCTGCAGCGAAGATGTCATTTGCGCCGGTTGCAGGGTTCTGCTCGTTTGCATCGGAATCGGCTGTATCGGAAACAAGGTTTATCTTTGCGGAGTTGTGTCTTTCCGTAAGGAATCCGAGCTGTACGATAGTTCCGTTTCCGTTGTTCTTTACGGTGAAGGAAGCAACATTCTCGCCGTCAATTCCTGCGCCCTTGAGAAGGTCTTCAAGATCGAAGAATATAGTGTCGTTGTCGATAGTGCCGTTGTAGCTTACATTGTATGTTGCGAAATTCTTGTCGGCTGTTGTGAATATGAAGTCAATGTCGAATCCTTCAAGAAGCGGCATTGCGTAGTTGATCTCAAGACCGGTCTCGTCTGCTCTCGGAGTGCCGAGAAGAAACTTGAACTCGGTGTTTGCGTTGTAAAGCTGAATGCCCTCATCGGTAGTCTCAAATAATCCGTAATAGGAAGAAGCACCGCTGAAGTTCTCCGTATCGGCGTTTTCTGTTTTTACAAGACGGTAGATCGTGGAGCTGCCGTCGCTGTAGTTGAGTGTCAGAAGGTATGATCCGTCACCGATCGGAAGAATTGCCGCAGGAGTGTTGTCATCTGCCGCTGCCATGTGGAACACAGCGTTTGTGCCGTTCTGTTCTACGCCGAACGGGATACCGATACCCATTATGGGAGCGTTTGTATATCCCCCTGTTTCACTTGTGAATACGAAGTATGTGTCGAGCATATCATAAACATCGTTCTTTTCCGGCGAGATGTAAGCCGCATATACGCCGGGTGTAAGGAGTGCTTCCGAAGCGTCCTTCATGAATGTATCGGGGTCCTCGTCGGGGAGAAGCTCAAATCTGTATGTTACCGACTCTCCGTCTTCGCCTGTGAGTGTGACATTGAATACGCCCTCGTCAACATAAGCTATTTCCGCGGGTGTATTGTTGTCTGCGCTTGCGAAGTGGAATACTGCGCTTCCGTCATCTGACTGTTCGATCGAGAAGGGGAGACCGAGTCCGTTTTCGGGCTTTGCGGTATGACCGTGTGTTTCGTCCTCGAATATGTAGTAGTCGGTGATCTTGTCTTCGCCGTATGCTGCCCATACGCCTCTTGTGAGCTTAGCCGCGGTCTCGCCTGCGGAAACCTGTGTATCGTCTGCATATACAACAGCCGACATAGATGCTGCTGCTATCATAGCGGAAGCTATAACAGCACACATAATTCTCTTTTTCATAGTTATTTACCTTCCTTTCATATTCCTCTCGGGCATCAGTTCTGCTCGATGGTTACCAGTTCAATGCACGGATCATTCGGATCGTCGGTGATATAGAACCGTGCGACATCTGCAAGGTTGATATCGTATGTATCCATAAGATCCTTCAGCTTTACGGGATAAACTACAATGTCCATTGCTCCGAGCATGGGAGCGGGAGCGATCCCGGCATCTTCAACAGTGTCCTGCTTTACCATGTGGTCAGCTATTATAAGTCCGTCCTTGTCGAGGAAAATGAAGTGAGCTTCAAAGCCGTCCTGTGCCTTCGCCTTGTCAAGCTGGAGCATGAATGCGTTGTTTCTGCCGGCTACGCCATTCATATCCATAAGCATATCCGGCACGTTCTCCATTTCCCAGCCGAGATCTGTGTACTGGAAGGGGTGTGCGGGCTCATAGCCTTCGCTCTGCGGCTCTTCCGCAAGTACGATCTTCTTCGGGTCTGCGCCGCGGATATAGCTGAATGTGATTATAGCGCCGGAGCCTTCATACTCGCCGATCGGTCTTAAATAGTCGTCGAGACGGAGTTTTACCGGTACATCGCCGTTTTCGTCATGGAATACGATCTTTCCGTCGCTGAGCTCGTAGGTTGACTCGTAGCCTGTGCCGCCCATGTACATCTCTCTCACGTTCGTCTCGTCATCGAAGATGTAGAAGTTGATAAACTCGCCGCGGTTCATTCCGGAGTAAACGCCGGGTATCGTGAGAGCATTCACAGCTTCCGTTTCCGGCAGTGCAACATCGTGGTCGCCGGTCTCGCCCATATAGCTGAATATGTATTCATCGCCGCTTGTCTCGAACTTTCCGACAGTATATCCGAGATCGTCGGGGTGTACCGACATCTTTGTGGTGTCATCGGGACCACCGAAGTGGAATGTCACCTCGTCGAAATTCTGCTCGTATGAGAACGGAACACCGCCGATACCGTCCATGTTCTCGGTATGACCGCCGGCTGCGTCGTCGAAGTAGTAGAGGGACTCTATCACGCCGTCCTTGACTGCCGCATATACGCCGGGATCGAAGTAGCCCTGCGTAATGCCCTCGTCGCTGTCCTCGGGCTTGTCCGTAACTTCTTCGCTTGTTTCTGTGGTTGTTTCTGCCGGAACCGCAGAAGTATCTGCCGAGGTCGCCGCGGGTGCATTGTTCTGTCCGCACGATGCAAGAGCAAGTACTGCGGCACAGAGTGCTGATGTCAGCACAAGTTTACTGCATTTCATTAATTATCTCCTTCTTTCTCCGGTATTTATTTCCGGATATCTGTTATATCTTTTACCGCAATTTACGGTTGCCCGAAAATTGCTTCCAATATATTATACTCACATTGAACGAATGTGTCAGTGACCGGATTGGTCAAAACAAGGAAAAAACAGGTATTTCATCATATTCCGCTTTAAAAGTCAATGACCGCAGTGACAAAAAAGAACCTGAGAAGAGCCGCTTGCGCCCGGGATCCGGGCTCTGCCCGGACCCGCCAGCCCCTTTTGAAAAAAGGAAGCCGGTGTTATGTGAGGGGCTCAGCCCTTCTTTTTTATACTAAATCAATATCTGTCTGTAAACAAACCAAGTAATTTCGTCACGATTCAGATATGCGCGCAGAGCGCGCTCCACAATTGTGCATTGTGCATTGTGAATTGTGAATTTGTCTTATAGTATTATAGGTTTTCTTCCGGTCCGAGATAGGTGAAGCCTATCATCGTGATATCGTCGAACTGCGGCGCATCACCGGTAAATTCGTCTATCGCAGCCCTTACGTTCTGCAGAAGTTCTTTCGGAGCGGCATCGGGGTCTTTGTTGAGCGCCGCAAGTATCCGCTCATTGCCGAACTGCTCTTCTTCCGCGTCCGTGGCTTCCGAAACGCCGTCGGTATAGACAAAGAGCCTGTCGCCCTTTTCAAGCTTTATTTGGTACTCGCTGTACTTCATGCCGCCGATACCGCCTACCACAAAGCCGTGCTCGTCTTCGTACATCTCGAATTCACCGCCGTGTTTCAGAGCCGGGTTCTCATGCCCCGCGTTGGAGCAGGTAAGAATGCCCGTCTCGATGTCGAGCACTCCCAGCCATACGGTCACGAACATCTCCGCCGTGTTGCTGCTGCATATCTGGTTGTTGACATATTCAAGCACCGCGCCCGGCGAACGGAGCAGCATCGCGCTGTCGTTGATAAGTATCTTGCTCGCCATCATAAACAGCGCGGCGGGAACGCCCTTTCCGGAAACGTCGGCTATGACCATTGCAAGATGATTGCTGTCGATAAGGAAGAAGTCGTAGAAGTCGCCGCCGACTTCCTTTGCCGGATCCATGGAAGCGTAGATGTCAAATTCCTTCCTCTCGGGGAACGCAGGGAATATGCTCGGAAGCATTCCGCTCTGTATATCCGTCGCAAGCGAAAGCTCGGTGCCGATACGTTCCTTCTCGGCGGTGATGTCCTTTATATTCTCGATGTACTTTACCGTGCGCTCGGACAGATCCGCAAACGACTCCGCAAGCACCTGTATCTCGTCCCCTGTCCGGTATTCGTCGGACATTCTGAACCGGAGATCGTGGCCGCTCAGATCGGCAATGCGCTTAGTCATCGCTCCCAGAGGCTTTACTATCCTGTTCGCGACAAACAGGGAGCCTGCGACCGCGAGTATCAGTATCGCGGCGGTAAGCACAACAGTCGTGCTAAGCGATCTGTTCACGTTTTCCTGCAATGTGATGTCGGCTTCGTTTATTATCTCATCGTATTTCCCGATCATCGTCTCTGTGGGCTGCATAGTTATCGCTTTCTGCACGCCCGAAATGAACGCCCAGCCTGTGGCGCTCATAGGCGCACCGGCGATATAGTATTCCCCGCCGTCGATCTTAACTTCGCACACCCCGGTGGTTGAGGTCATTGCGGTCTTTACGAAATCCGCAAGCGCGGTATTCTCCGATTCGCGGAGATCCGGCGCTTCATCGGACGGCAGGGTGCGCAGTTCGCCCGTCTTGCGCGGGGAGAACACGACCTGACCCTTTTCGTTGAGAACGCACATGAAACCGCCGTTCGTCTCCGAAGAACCGACTATTTCCGACATTGATCCAAGGAATATATCGGCGCCCACAACCGCTTTCAGCTTTCCGTCAACTATGACCGGATAAGAGCAGACAATTCCGATATAGTTGGTGAATGCGTCATATTCGATGCCGGTGAAATAAAGACCGCCCTTTTCGGCTGCACCCTTGTACCACGGACGCTCACGCACCGGGAAGCTTTTAAGCTCGCCGTTTTCGTCGAATTTTGCAGCGGAACGGTCATCTGCAATAATGAAATAACCGTCGGGAGAGCCGACGAACAGCGAACCTAAACGCTCGGAGCCGTCATAAAGCGTTTCAAGAACGTCCGCTATGTTTCCGAGCTTTTCTATGCTTTCGCGGATACCGGGAGTGTCAAAATCCTTGCCTTCCTCAAAGACCACCTGTACCGCAGTTCTCCCGTCATTGCGCATGTCCGGATATGACAGCGTTCTCTCGCCGAAGGAATCCGGATCCGAGTAAAGCTTCCGCACAAGCTCTCCCGTTGCCGTAACATCGCTTATAACGTCCGCGAACAGGTCATTCGCTATATATGCTTCCATTTCCACATCTTTCACGAGCGTGCCGTTTATAACGTCCGACATCGTCTGTTCGGAAACGTTCACTATCGCCTGTTTCTGCTGTTCGTTGGTCTGTTCGACAAGCTCGTTCAGAACCTTCGACTGGAATGCAGCGACAGCTATATACAGCCCCACCATGAGCAGAACGGTTATTATGCAGAGATTGCAGATCTTCTGCTGGAGACCGCCGAAAACCAAACCCATTATTTTTTTCATTATTATATCTCCCTCCCGGAGGAGCAGTCATTTCCGTAATGCCGGCACCCGTAACAGCGCCGTTCAGCGCATTTTCAGCATCATTTATTATAGCATATCTTCATTTTGGTGTCAATATTGACATCGTACCCGTTTTTTGCTATAATATAGAGCGCCCGGAGCCTGATCTCATCAGCCCGGCATAAATGCAGAAAGAGGAGAAAAGTTATGTCAAATAAGATAGGGATCGCGGCAATTATTGTCTCGCTCGCAAGCCTTTGCTGTTCGGTGATATGCCTTGTTTCAGCCGGAAACGCAAAGAACACTCTTCCCGCGGGACCGTCAGAACCGGCTGCGGCATCGGAGGAAAGCGGAGTCAGTCAGTATGTTATGTATGTCGGCACCAACGACAAGGACACCTACAAGCTTGAGATCACGAAAGAAGAAGCAAAGGAGATCGTTGACGAGGTATGCCTCAGGTTATTCCCGTACGGATATACTTTGCAGGAAGCGACAGGCGCGTGGACCGATGAAATGAACAACGTCACCCATGAATATACGCTCGTCTGCTACTTTGACGACGCGGATATCGGGACGATACACAAGGCTGCCGACGAGCTTATTGAAAGGCTCAACCAGAATTCTGTCCTTATCGAGGAGTCAAGGATAAATGTCGATTATTATTCCGGAAGCAAAGAATGATATCACGGCAAAAAGACTGCTGAAACCGACGGATCTCAGCAGTCTTTCTTATTTCACGAACGGGATCGCCGACAAGCCCGGTGCATTTCGCTCCGCAGACGCCCAAATATGAACCTCTGCGTTTTTAACAAAATTTGCAAAAACTGTTTACAAGCCGATCAAAATATGCTATAATATGAAAAGTGAAGCACAATATATATGAAAATTGTGTGAAAAATTACGGAAGGGGCTTGACAAAGATGTTCGTTTGTGATATGCTCGCAACGCAACGCAACGCAA
>JAFVBZ010000089.1 GCA_017479645.1 Ruminiclostridium sp.
TATTGCGCTATAATATTGCATATAAATCATATATGATATATCGGCATTTCAACATACCGTCAAACCGCATAACAGAGCCGTTTGACGTGCATTAGCATATTTTTCAGATAGACTATATATGTATATGGTATAATGCCGGACAGGAGACAATTATGAGCGAACTTCTGAGAATAACCGATCTGCACATCTCCGCAGATGAAAAGGAGATACTCCACGGCGTCAGTCTCGCGGTAAACACGGGTGAGACGCACGTTATCATGGGTCCCAACGGCGCCGGGAAATCCACCCTCGGCTCGGCGGTAATGGGAAGCCCGGAATATACCGTCACCGGCGGTAATATCACATTTCTCGGCGAGGATATCACCGGAGAGACACCGGACAAGCGCGCAAAACGCGGGATATTCCTCTCGTTCCAGAATCCCGTGGAAATACCCGGCATCACCCTCGCTTCCTTCCTGCGAAGCGCTTATGAACAGATCACCGGCGAGCGCATAAAGCTGTTCGAGTTCAGAAAAAAGCTTAAAGCGTCAATGGAAGTGCTGGATATGGATCCCGCTTACGCGGACAGAGAGCTGAATGTCGGCTTCTCCGGCGGAGAGAAGAAGAAAGCCGAGATACTCCAGCTCCTTGTGCTGCGCCCGAAGCTTGCGATACTCGACGAAACGGACAGCGGACTTGATGTTGACGCGGTAAAGACCGTCTCCGCAGGCATAAAGGCATACAAGGAGACAACGGGCGGTTCCCTGCTCATAATCACCCACAACACGAAGATACTCGATTCCCTCAGCGTGGACAGAGTACACCTTATCGCCGACGGACGTATAGCCGCGGAGGGCGGCGCGGAGCTCATAGGCGACATCACGGAGAACGGCTTCGGAAAATACATCGGGCAGGTGGCGGAATGAAAGAGAAAACACAGGTAGCGGACGTTGACCGCGCCTTTTATGACTTCCGGTTCGACGAGGACGAGAGCGACTTCCTCGGAACCGGTCTTACTCCGGAGATGATCGGCGAGATCTCCGCGGAAAAGAATGATCCGGAATGGATGCGAGAGTTCCGTCTGCACTCGCTTGAGGTGTACCGGAAACTTGAAATGCCGCAGTGGGGCCCGGATATAAGCGGGCTGGACATGGACAACATCGTCACCTATATCCGCCCGAAAAAACGTATGCAAAGCGACTGGGATTCCGTCCCGGACGACATAAAGCAGACATTTGAAAAGCTCGGCATACCCCAGGCGGAGCGGGAATCCCTCGCCGGCGTCGGCGCCCAGTATGACAGCGAGCTCGTATATCACAACGTCCGCAGGGAAGTCGCGGAATCCGGCGTAGTCTATACCGATCTCGAAAGCGCGATGCACGATGAGCGGTACGCGGAGATGATACGCTCCCATTTCATGAAGCTCGTCCCGCCCACCGATCACAAGTTCGCCGCCCTGCACGGAGCAGTCTGGTCAGGCGGGTCTTTCGTGTATGTGCCGGACGGGGTAAGGCTTGAGATACCGCTC
Organism: Ruminiclostridium sp.; assembly: GCA_017479645.1. GTDB lineage: Bacteria > Bacillota > Clostridia > Oscillospirales > Ruminococcaceae > Ruminiclostridium_E. Next base: position 1,508 of record JAFVBZ010000089.1, read on the forward strand.
CAGTCCTACTTCCGGCTTAATGCCCGGGGCGCGGGTCAGTTCGAGCATACGCTGATAATCGTAGGCGAGAACGCTTACCTGCATTTCATCGAGGGCTGCTCCGCTCCGAAATACTACGAAGCCGGACTGCACGCGGGCTGTGTGGAGCTTTTCGTGGGAAGGAACTCGACTCTGCGCTATTCGACTATCGAGAACTGGTCAAAGAATATGTACAACCTCAACACCAAGCGTGCGACGGTCGCGGAGAACGGCAGAGTGGAATGGGTATCCGGCTCCTTCGGCTCACACGTTTCCTACCTGTACCCGATGAGCATTCTGAACGGACGCGGAGCCCGTGCGGAATTCACCGGCATCACCTTCGCCGGCGAGGGTCAGGATCTCGATACCGGCACAAAGATAGTGCATAACGCACCGGAAACCACGTCTTATGTCAACACCCGTTCGATCTCGAAAAGCGGCGGTATCAGCACATTCCGAAGTTCCGTCGTCGTGAACGAAAACGCCGTGGGCAGCAAGTCCGCTGTTTCCTGCGAATCCCTTATGCTCGACAGCATCTCCCGCTCCGACACGATCCCCGCTATGGTCATAAAGACCGACAAGGCGGACGTAGGTCATGAGGCAAGGATAGGGCGCATAAGCGATGAAGCGGTATTCTACCTCATGTCGCGGGGACTCGATGAAAACAGCGCGAAAGCACTTATCGTAAGCGGATTTGCGGATACCGTATCGAAGGAGCTTCCCCTCGAATACGCGGCGGAGATGAACAATCTGATAAATATTGAGATGAAAGGCAGCATCGGATAATGAGAAAAGCTGTGGTAAACGCAATGCCGGCACCGACATGGAACCGGCTGAAGATAAACGATATAACGGTCTCGCTGCCGGACGCGACGGAAAGTGCGACGGAATGCGGAGATCCGGACGTTACCGCACTCGGAAGTGCTTTCTGCGCCGCCGTGAGCGATACCGTGAGCATTTCCGGCGGTTTCTCCGACATACAGCTCGGAAACGGCGAAACGAAGGGGACAGTGATATCCGCGGAGAAGAACGGCGTTTCGGAAGTGACCGAATATATAAGCGCGGAGGGAAACTGCGCACTCCGTACTTTCGCCGATATACCCGAAGGCGCACAGGTAAAGCTGGTGCAGATAATCGAGGGCAAACCGGGTGCCGAACTGCTGAACGATGTGGGAGTAAAAGCCGCGGACAATGCACGGTTTGAGATAACACAGATATTCCTCGGCGGGAGCCGCACGGTCTCCGGTGTTTACGCGGAACTGGACGGATACAGATCGGAGCTTGAATGCAGAATAGGCTACACTGTCGGGAAAGACGAGCTTCTCGACATCAACAATATCGTGATACACAAGGGAAAGCGCTCCCGTTCGGAGACCGATGTGAAAGGCGTGCTTTCGGACAACGCGGTCAAGACCTTCCGCGGAACTATTGACCTCAGGAACGGTGCTGCCGGAGCAAAGGGAGCGGAGAACGAGGACGTTCTCCTTATCGGGGAGACTGCGGTGAACAACACTGTTCCCGTGATACTCTGCACCGAGGAGGACGTAGAAGGCTCCCACGGCGCAAGCATAGGCAGGCTCCCGGACGATGTGCTGTACTATATGACAGCCCGCGGAATACCGCTTGAAAAGGCGAACGGGATAATCGCCGAGGCGCGGCTCGAAAGCCTTATCCGCGGCATCGGCGATGAACAGACCGCGGCGCGGGCGCTGAAAGCGCTCGCGGAAAGGAGCAGCGATGCCGTACTTTGACAAGCGGGATTTCCCCGTATTCGACGCAATGCCGGGGCTCGTCTATCTCGACAGCACTGCCACATCACAGAAGCCGAAGCCGGTCATCGACGCTGTTTCGCGCTACTACCGCGAGGAGAACGCGAACCCTCTGCGGGGACTGTACGGGCTTGCGGTAAAGGCTACCGACGCGTATGAGAACGCGAGAACGGCAGTCCGGGATTTCATCGGCGCGGCAAGTGAACGGGAGATCGTCTTTACCCGCAATGCCACCGAGAGCCTTAACCTTATCGCCTCCAGCTACGGGCGCGGGAATATCCGGCAGAATGACGAGATACTCGTTACCATATCCGAGCATCACAGCAACTTTCTGCCGTGGCAGATACTTGCAAAGGAAAAGGGAGCGCGGCTGAAATTTCTGAAATGCGGCGAAAACGGGGAATACACGCCGGAAATGCTGGAAAAGGCACTTACTCCGAGGACGAAGATATTCGCCGCAGCGCAGATATCAAATGTCATCGGACGGCTGAACCCGATAAAGGAATTCGCGGAGATCTGCCATAAGAACGGCACGGTCATAGTCTGCGACGGGGCGCAGAGCGTTCCGCACATACCGGTGAATGTAAGGGAGCTGGGCGTGGATTTTCTCGCCTTCTCCGGTCACAAGATGTTTGCGCCTATGGGGATAGGCGTGCTGTACGGGAGGGAGGAACTGCTTGAGCAGATGCCGCCTTTCCTGTACGGAGGCGAGATGATAGAGTATGTGACGCTGTGCGGCGCGACATTCGCGGAGCTTCCCCACAAGTTCGAGGCAGGCACCGTGAACGCGGGAGGCGCAGTCGGACTTCACGCGGCGATAGACTACATCAGCGAGTTCGGCTTTGCAAAGCTTGAAAAGCGCGAAAAGGAACTGACAAGGCTTCTTATAGAAGGAATGAAGGAAACGCCTCATGTCCGCATCATCGGATCGGACGAACCGGACGATCACTGCGGGATAGTTTCGTTCACGATCGACGATGTTCACCCCCACGACATCGCGGCGATATTCGACGAATCCGGCATAGCCGTGCGTGCCGGTCACCACTGCGCACAGCCGCTCCACAAGTACCTCGGCGTGCAGTCCTCCGTCCGTGCGAGCGCTGCGCTGTACAATGACCGGCGGGACGCGGAGCTGTTTCTTGAATGTCTGAAAACAATACGAAGGAGAATGGGTTACAGTGAGTAATTTCTACAACGAGATACTGACGGATCACAATATGCACCCGGTACACAAGCATGAGCTTGCGGTCTGTACCTGCTCAAGGGAGGGCGTGAACCCGTCCTGCGGCGATGATATAACACTTAATCTGCGGATAGAGGGCGGCATCATCGCGGACGGTTCGTTTACGGGAAGCGGCTGTGCCGTTTCACAGGCGTCCGCGGACATAATGCTCGATCTTGTCATAGGAAAGAGCATAGATGAAGCCGAACGGCTCCATGCCCTGTTCATGAAGATGATACGCGGCGAAGCAGATGACTCCGAGCTTGAAGAACTCGATGAAGCCGCCGCCCTTGCCGACATTTCCCACATGCCCGCCCGGGTGAAGTGCGCTGTTCTCGGCTGGCGTACTCTCGGCGAGTCTCTTCCGGAGCGCTGACGCGCGTCTTAACAGACGGTTCCGGGCTGCCGCCGCCCGGACCTGCGGCGGGGAGCGCCCCGCGGCGTTATGACCGTAACACGGAAACTACAGAGACACATCATATATGGAAAGACCGCTGAAATTGGTTGTTTCAGCGGTCTTTTGATCTGTCCGGATACAAAATCAAGTAATTTCGTCACGATTCAGATATGCGCGCAGAGCGCGCTCCACAATTGTGCATTGTGAATTGTGCATTGTGAATTGATCTATGTTTCGATAGAAATATAGATCAGATATAATACATGGGCTGATCTGCGGCGGTATCTGCAAGCTTGTCTGCAATGTCCCGGAGCGTAACGCTGTCGGTAAAGTTCTGCAAATACGCGGTCATCTTGCTCCAGAGACACTCGGATATCGCATCGGCTATCTGCGAGTCCTCCCTTATGCTGCATTCGCCCAGGACCGTGCTGTCAAGCGCGTCTATCACATCGCGCAGAGTTATCTTCTCCGCCGGACGCGTAAGCACATATCCGCCGTGCGAGCCCTTGACGCTGCGGATTATGTCCGCCTGTCTGAGCTGCGGGAGTATCTGTTCAAGATACTTCGCAGAGATGTTCTGACGCGCCGAGATGTTTATAACAGTCACAACGCTGTTGTTTGAGTAAATGCAGATATCAACGAGAGAGATTATCCCGCACTCTACTTTTGACGATATCCTCATCAGCGCACTCCCCTTTTCACTGTATTCCTACTGTTTTAATAAGTATAGCACGATCCGGGTATTTTTGCAATGGTCGGAATAGATAAAAAAACAGCTATTCCTACTATGTTTATATGTTTAATATGCAGAAAAGATTGAATTCCTATTGACTTGCTATGAAAAGAGGTGTATAATGACAGCAAGTTAAACCGAAAGCAGGCATAACAATGGATTTCAACACCGAATTGCTGCATTCAGCCCCCGCGGCTGACAAATACGGCTCAACGCAGCCGCCCATATACCAGGTCAGCGCTTTCTCCAAAGACAGCGCAGAGACACTTGAAAAGGTATTCGCCGGTAAGGCTCCCGGATTCTCCTATTCCCGGATCAGCAACCCTACCGTGGATTCGTTTGAAAAGCGGATCGCCGCTCTCGAAGGCGGTATCGGAGCAGTTGCATGCTCCTCCGGAATGGCGGCAGTCACAATGGCGCTGCTGAATATCCTCGGCGCAGGCGATGAGCTGATAGCCGGTTCCGGACTTTTCGGCGGGACAATTGACCTGTTCGGTGACTTCGCCCGTTTCGGCATAACCGTAAGGTTCGTTGACAGCGTTACCGCCGACAGCGTAGCACCCTTGATAAACGAGCGGACAAAGGCTGTTTTCGCGGAACTTATCGGCAATCCCAAACTTGATGTCGTTGATATAAAGAGTGTAGCGGAGGTCTGCCACACAAACGGCATACCACTTATAATCGACAGCACCACAGCAACGCCGTACCTCGTCCGCCCGATACAGCACGGCGCCGACATCGTGGTACATTCGGCATCGAAGTACATAAACGGCGGAGGGAACTCTATTGCGGGAGTGATAACCGACAGCGGAAAATTCGGCTGGGACAGCGGAAAATTCCCGCAGTTCGCAGAATACAAGCAGTTCGGCAGATTCGCTTATCTCGCAAAGCTCCGCGGCGGTTTCTGGCGGAACTCGGGAGCCTGTCTCGCGCCGTTCAACGCCTTTATGTGCTCGGTGGGACTTGAAACGCTGGGGCTGCGTATGGAGCGTATATGCGATAACGCGTACCGGCTCGCGGAATTCCTTTCGGAGCAGGAAGGTGTGACCGTAAACTATCCGGCACTCCCGTCCAGCCCGTACCGATGTCTTGTGCAGTCACAGCTCGGCGGAAAAGGCGGAGGGATACTGACACTCCGCGCAGGAAGCAAGGAGCGTGCATTCAGACTCGTGAACAGCCTGAAATACGCGCTGAACGCAACAAACATAGGCGACATACGGACGCTCGTGATACACCCGGCAAGCACGATCTACCTGCACTCGACAGAGGAACAGCGCGAAAAAGCCGGAGTGTATGAGGACACGATAAGGGTTAGCGTCGGTATCGAAGATACAGACGATCTCAGAGAAGATTTCGGAAATGCTGTGAAAAGGAGCAGAGAAAATGACTGAATACAACATCACGGACAGCGTTGACATCACCGATGTCAACTGCCCGATAACATTCGTAAAGACAAAGGTGGCACTTGAGGAACTTGACGACGGCGATATCCTCGAAATACGCCTGAATGACGGCGAGCCGGTGCAGAACGTACCCCGCAGTCTCAAAGAGGAAGGACACAAGGTTCTCGGACTTACACAGAACGAGGACGGTACATACCGTCTGATCGTGCAGAAGGTGGGCGACTGAATGGCGGAACGGATAACAACGGCTGATTTTGAAGCCAAAGTCCTTGCGTCGGATATCCCGGTGCTTGTGGATTTCTACTCGGACTCATGCGTGCCGTGCAAGATGCTCTCACCGGTGCTTTCACAGCTTGACACCGAACTTGAGGGCAGACTTCGGATATACAAGGTGAATGCCGGCTATGAGCAGGAGCTTGCGGAAAAGTACGAAGTACAGGCTTCGCCGACGCTGATATTCTTCGTGAACGGAAATGAATCATCGCGTCTGCGGGGCGCTGTGAAGAAGCAGGACATTCTCGCGGAATTTGAAAAAATACAGTAAAAGGAGACAATACTATGAGACTTACGGTTGCAGGAAAGACAAAGGATCTGGAGGACGGAATAACCGTCGCAAAGCTGATAGAGCTTGAAAACGTGGAGACACCGGAATATGTCACGGTCACGGTGAACGACGAGTTCGTAGAGAGCGGAGATTTCGGGAATACAGTCCTCAAAGACGGTGATACAGTGGAATTCCTCTACTTTATGGGCGGAGGAAGCATAGCACAGCATACTGACAGAGATTGAGCGGAGGGAAGAAAAATGGCATTCACAAACGAACAGCTCGAACGCTACTCCCGTCACATCATCTTAAAGGAAGTCGGCGCAAAGGGTCAGAAGAAGCTTTCGCAGGCGAAGGTGCTTATAATCGGCGCAGGCGGGCTCGGAGCACCTGCCGCACTCTATCTTGCGGCGGCAGGTGTGGGAACGATCGGGATTGTGGACGCGGACGAAGTTGATCTCTCCAACCTCCAGCGTCAGGTCATACACGCCACAGCCGATATCGGCAAGCCGAAAGTGCAGTCCGCAAAAGAGACCATGGAAGCGATCAATCCCGACATAACGGTCAACACATACCATACGTTCGTCACAAGCGAGAACGTAATGGATCTCATAAAGGACTACGATTTCATACTTGACGGGACAGACAACTTCCCGGCGAAATTTCTGATAAATGACGCGTGCGTAATGGCGAAGAAGCCTTTCTCTCACGCGGGTATAATCCGGTTCAAGGGTCAGCTTATGACTTATGTTCCGGGGCAGGGACCCTGCTACCGCTGTGTATTCAAGAATCCCCCGCCGAAAGATGCGGTGCCTACCTGCCGCCAAGCCGGGGTAATAGGCGCAATGGGCGGTGTCATCGGCTCTCTGCAGGCTATGGAAGCGGTGAAATACATAGTCGGTGCAGGCGATCTCCTCACCGGCTATCTGCTCACTTTCGACGCACTGAAAATGGAGTGGCACAAGGTGAAGCTCCCCCCGGATACCGACAAATGCGCTGTCTGCGGCGATCACCCCACTATCACAGAGCTCATAGACTATGAGCAGATCGAATGCACCGAGCATTGAGAGAGTCTCTGCTTCCGGCACTGCGCTTTCGCGCTTTGTCCTTCCGGACGGGACCAGTCTGCGCGGCTGGACCGCGGCGGGGAACACCCCGCGGTGATGACCGTGACACGGAACCCGGCAGATCTCTGAAAATACTAAAGAAAAGGCGTAATTATGATAAAGCTTAAAAAAACCGATTTTGACAGGATCCTTGCTCATGCACAAAAAGAAGCGCCGATAGAGGCTTGCGGGCTTATTGCCGGGCATAAGGACGGCGACGATAAGTATATAGACAAGGTATATATCCTGACAAACACCGATCATGCCGAGGAGCACTTCACTCTCGATCCCCGCGAACAGCTTGCCGCAGTCAAGGATATGCGCGCAAACGGGCTTGAACAGCTCGGGAACTGGCACTCGCACCCAGTCTCCCCCTCCCGCCCCTCCGATGAGGATAAGCGGCTCGCATTCGACAGCACGGCAAGCTATATGATACTCTCGCTTATGGACGAAACGCCGGTGCTGAACTCTTTCAGAATAAAAGGCGACACCGCGGAAAAAGAAGAGCTCATAATAGAATAAAAAAACGAACCGCCCGCAGTTTCTCTCTGCGAGCGGTTCTATACTTTCTCTTCGATTGTAAAGCATTTCCCGAAATAAACGCGAAGCGATTAAAAGTCTTTGGAAAGGGGTTTGGGGGATAACCTTTTCACCGCAGGAAGCGGTGCAGAAGTTTTCCAAAGGCGCGCAAGGACGCGCGCCATAAGAAAAACTTCGATTCACGAAAAGGTTTCCCCCAAGTCTCGAGCGCCGTGCGCGACCCTTCTCGAGCGCAAGCGACCAGTCTCGAGCGCAAGCGACCATTCTCACGCGTTGTTTGCGGAGTTAAGGCAGGCTACCATTTTCTCGGTGAGCTCATCGTAAGGTCTGGCGAACCAGTCGGCTTCACTCTTCTTTATGATAATAGTATCGTCTTCCGCGATGCCGAGCTTCTCCATATTGATCGTGAAATCAGTGAGCAGGAAGAACTTCCACTTGTAAACGTCACGCTGGTGAGCGATCATCTCGCGGAGCTGTTCGTATGTGCAGTGTACGCTCGCGTTATCACGTCCGAAAACTATGATCGTAACTATGACCTGGGAGGGGCGCTCCGCTTCGGGGATCGAGGCGAGATGCTCGCCTACCTCGCGCATTATCTTCGATGTCTGATCGAGCATGTTGCATACGCCGCTTCCGTCGTTTTCCAGCCACGAATTAACCTTGAACTTATCAAGAGAGTAGTTCGTTACACGCGCTTCTTCGTTGCGGGTGAATCTGATGCCGGAAACGATCTGCTTGCGTCCGGTAGCCCTCAGCGCCTTGCCGTACTTCTTGACTGCCCTGATAATGTTTTCGTGCTGTTCAACAGGTATCGCGCTGCAGTCAAATGCGAATATCTGAAGCGTAAGATCATTGTTCATAGCTATTATTCCTTTCTGCGCCGGGCGTCAATGCTCAAAGTTGAGCAGTCTTACAAATCCCGTAACCTTAAATATCCCCATAACCTCTTCGTTGGTATTCTTGATGACCATAGAGCCCTTTGTCTTCATCAACTTCTGCATCTGGAGCAGTACGCGCAGTCCCGCAGACGATATGTATTCAAGCTCCTTCATATCAAAAGTCAGGTCTGTAACGCCCTCAACCTCCTTAAGAAGCTCTTCCTCGATCTCGTTGACATTCAACGAGTCCACCTCGCCGGTAAGTGTCACTGTCATAGCAGTTCCGTCAGCCGATTTTTCAACTCTCATATTATTCTACCTTTCTTTTATCAGCCTGCCTGCAGGTCTATTGTTTTTATCATCGTAAATACGTTCTGCTCATTTCTCCGTTCGTAAGAAACACTGTCCATCGTTTCCTTGACTATAAATATGCCGAGTCCCCCTATCGGAGTTTCGTCAAGTCCGAGATCAAGATCGGGCTCCTCCTTTGAAAGCGGATCAAACGGACAGCCTTTGTCTGTGAACGTTATCACCGCACGTATCGGCGGTGATTTGATCTCGCCCACGGTGTCGAATGTTATCAGCGCCTTTCCCTTTCCCGGAGTGTAAGCATAGCTGACAATGTTTATGTATATCTCCTCGACACACAGCTTGATCTGCCTTATCTGCCTCTCTGACGCGCCGCATTCAGCAAGAGGCTCCTGCAAAAAGGTAAATACCTTTGCAAGATTCTCTCTCGTCGCGTCAATGGTTATCTGCTTCATCTCTGCCTCCTTCCTACGGTCAGGGATACGGGAAATTCTTCCCGTTGCCAAGCTCTCGTTTTTCATATAACTATAAAATATATCCATTATTCAGTATATCAAAATCGCGGATTTTTGTCAATAGTTTTGACCGTTGCGGGCTGCGAAAAAAACAAGCGCCGCACAGGATAAATCATGCCGTTACACGGTGACAGCAAAAAGCCGGAGGTGCTGTTCGGGCATCTCCGGCATATTTTAATGCTATATTTCTATCGAAATATAGAGAAATTCACAATGCACAATGCACAATTCACAATGCACAATTGTGGAGCGCGCTGTGCGCGCATATCTGAATCGTGACGAAATCACTTGGTTTTGTCTGCGGATAGATACTAATTCCGTTTTATCGAAATATTCGGGCAAGCGGCTTCACTCACTGTCATTAACAAACTTTAAGATCTCATCTGCCGCGATCCGTTTCTGCTCCTCCGGCGTGATCGTTGCTTTTCCGTCGCCGTTCTGTTCTCCGTAAGAGCCAAACTGTGCATGATTGCCGCCCTCGATAAAGTACTCATATATCCTGTCTGCGAAAAAGCCCTTGCTTTCCTCATATCGCTTCAGCGACATCACCCGATCCTCCGTTCCGAAGATCGTGCAAACAGGAATGTTCTTGTCGATCTCACTGTACGGATATGATGCAAGAAGAACAAGTCCGTCAATATCGTTTTCCGTTTCCAAGCAGTACTCCGCCGCCGCAACGCCGCCGAGGGAATGACCGGACATATACCATTTGTCGTATGTGTGAGATGCAATTATCTTGTTCCCGGTGTCAACGCCGAAAAGCGCTATGTGAAACGGCATATCCGCCAGAAATGTGTCAATGCCGTTTTCCGCCAGCCTGTACATGATCTCCGCATAGGCCTCCTGCTCAACAAGCGAGCCGGGATAAAATATCAGCGCCTTGTCTTCCCCGGGACCGTCGAAAAAGTATGTGCTTTCTTCGCGCGTAACAGTCACTTTTTCGCCGCTTTCAAGATAAGACAGTGCCGACGGTTCTGCGCGGTAATACACAAGCGTTACGAACAGGTAAGCTGCCGCCGCGGACACAGCTCCCGCGCCGAAAATGACGATCAGAGACTTTGAAAAGGAAAGAAGCTTTTTGTGCCTCAGCTTACGGACAATACCGAAGATCAATAAAACGATATCGCCGATCAAAATAAAGGATATAATTGTGAGAATAATGGTTATAGCAGTCATTTTACCAACCTTTGAAATATGTTCCGGGGTTTGCTTACATGAAAAGCAATCAGAGATATGATAATACGAATTGCAGTAATGTCCTTCTCGCTTTTATATTAAGTTATTCATAGGATTCGACGCATGAGAGTTCAGATCTTCCGATAAAAACTGTGATACGACACAAAATCCGCCCACAGTTGTATCTATCGGCGGATTAGCCGCTGTTGAATGACTAAGATGTTTCTCGGGCAGATACAGCAAATCAATTTTTAATGAATAATGAAAAATGAATAGTGAATAGTGAATAATACAGAAACGGCGCACAGAATTTCGTGCTCGA
>JAFVBZ010000090.1 GCA_017479645.1 Ruminiclostridium sp.
TATGCTGAAACGGTGGCTGAAGGAGAAATGATTCTGTAGACAGAAATAAAATCAGCGATATGCTTAAATTATCAAATACTCAATGCAAATATGTCATTGATACAAAAGGAAACGTTTATTGTAAAACAATCGCGTAACATACAAGCAGGACAAAAATATCATCTATTGGTCCCAGTGCAATATCTATTGAACAAGTGACGATTGTTGATAAGAACAAGGTCAAGGTAAAGATCAGCCAAGCGGAGAGTATAGAGATACCCTTATAATCCGCTCAACCATGCAGGTTCATTCCTCTTTGTCGAAAATATACTTTTTGTAACGCAATCACAGGCGCGGAGTCCGCGCTGACGATCCGCCTACAGTTTCATCTGTGGGCGGATTTTTGTGTCGTATCACAAACTTTATCAGAAGATTTGATTAATAAATTAGTATCTGTCCGCAGACAAAATCATGTAATTTCGTCACGATTCAGATATGCGCGCAGAGCGCGCTCCAAAATTGTGCATTGTGCATTGTGAATTGTGAATTTGTCTATAATATATAATTAAAAGAAATCCAAGAGCGGACAGCTTATTTGCAAGCTGCCCGCTCCTTTTATTAAAAGCGGAAAAGCCGGTTATGGTCCCGGGACATGGCCGCACCGGGGCTGTTCATGAGCGCAAGCGCTACCCCGGTGTTTTCCGCTTTTTATCATTATATGCAGAAACACTCATGGCGTGCCTTGTCCGTTTTTAAGGGAATTTCGGGAATTTTGAAAAAATATCTTTTATTTTTTGCCGATATGTGCTATAATATAAATAACTATGATTATTTTCATTTTGTTGTTTTCATATAAATCAGCAGTTTACAGACTTTTTCATCTGAAGGAGATGGGAACTTGAATATTGAAGAGAAACTCGCATTAGCCAAAAAAGGCAGCAGAACCGCTTATGATGCGCTTTGTGTCAGGTTCGCAGATAAGCTCTATACCGCCGCTCTCGTTTCTCTGAAGAACCGCAGCGGGGCAGAGCAGGCTGTCATTGATGCCGTCGATGACGGTTTCAAGGGGATCGCCCGCATCAAGGACGAGCGTCACCTTTGCTCATGGCTCGTGCATGAACTTACCAAAGTAGTTGTCGATACCCTTAAGGAATATAAGGCTGCCGGCAAGGTACATAACGCCAGCGGAGAGCTTGCCGATATCGGGAAAATGCCCGATGTGGAAAGGCTTATTTTTGCCGTTTCCGCAACTTTCGGCTATTCGGACAGAGAGATATCCGTCCTCCTCGGAATGCCGGAGAATATCGTTGCGGACAAGCTTTCTTCCGCTAAAAACCACCTCGGCTCCGGATATGACAAAGTGCTCCGCGCAATAGCTTCGACTGCTGCGCCGGTAAGCCTTCTGACACGCTTTTCCGATGCCGGTGTGCAGGAAGAACGCTCTCTCGCAGATGTGCTGAATATCGGCGGGGCTGACAGCGGGGCGCAGAATGATGCCGGAGAGACAAATACCGCCGATGCCGCAGAAAGTGACGGTCCCTATGTTCCGGAAGTCGCTTCGTCCATTTACGAAGAAACAATGGAGCTTGAGATCGGCGCTGAAGATGCAGGCAATTCGGAAACAGCCGAAGAAGAGCCGGCTGTCACGGAAAAGGCTGCTCCGGAAAGCACAAGCCCCGTACAATCTGACAATGAGGAAAATGTCCCCGCAAACAAGCCGGAAGTGCAGGAGCAGAGCGAGCCGGAGACTGTGGAAGCCGCAGAATATGACTTGCAGGAAGAAAGCGCTCCGGAAGAGGAAGAAAACAGCTCATTGCCGGAGAAAACCGCTCCCGCAGAGCAGCCGGAAATGCAGGAACCGCAGGAGGAAGAATCTGTATTCGCAGAGGAAAACGAAAGCGAAGATACTGATGCCGTGTCCGGAAGCGAAGCGGAGAATGAGGAATACAGCGGGGAAGATGCCGAAGCGGACGAGGAGCAGGAAGATGAACTCAGCGGATACAAGCTTGACGCGGAGACTTTCATCGCTGTCGTGTCCGCAGAAAGAATGAAGGGCAGCGAGTTCCTCCGTCTTATCGGCAACACAAGGATAAGCAACAGCGCTTTCCGTGAGATAGAACAGAACCCGAAGCTTACAAAGAAAAGACTTATCGAGCTTCTTGAGCAGTCACCGCTCACGGAGAACGACTATTATAAGATGCTCACGGCAATAAGAGACCGCCGTGAAGTGCTGGACGCAAAAGAGGAGAACCGGCTCGCACTGGAAAAAGCCGGACTTTATGACGGCTCCCGCAGAAGAAAGCGCCGCCGCAGAACTCCCCCCAAGACCGAACTGCAGATGGCGATAGGTATGAGCAGTTCAAGCAGCACCGCTCCCCTTACCTTTAATCAGCAGAACGCGGAGCCCGTTCCGGAACAGACCGAGCAGTACAGACCCGGGTTTGAAAAGCCGCCTGTTCCCGTTCAGCCGTCTTCGGATCTGATGCCGGTATCTCCTGTGCAGCCGTCGGTTTCCGTTCAGCCGGAAGTCCCTGCCGAACCGATCGTCAGCGTGCCGGAGGAAAAGGTGCAGGATACAGGCTATTCCCCGGAGGAAAGGGACAAGTCCCGTTCAAAAAACAGGAACCGCAGAAAGAACGGAAGCAAAAAGAATGCTTCCGAGACCGAAGAACCGGCAGTTTCACATATCCCGCCAAGTCTCGGAGACATCGTTTCAGATGTTCCGAGAAAGGAAGCGGCACCTATTTTCTCAGATGATTACAGCGACGATGACGATCCTTACGGCGAGGCTGTGGATCCTTTCGCGGCAATTGCTGCCAACGAGATCGGCGCTCAGTCCAAGCCGGAGCGCCTTACTCCTTCCGGGACAGCCGATGAGGGATCTGAGCAGAAAACGGTTGAAGCCGAAGAAAGCATAGCCTCGGAAGCCGTATCCGAAAAGCCGGACACTGCGGACGAGCCCGAGAGAGAAGAAGCGGAACCTGCACCGGCAGAAGAAGTACAGGCAGAGCCGGAAACCTCGGAAAACAACGAACCGGCAGAAGACAAGCCTGCGGAACAGGCTCCCCATGGCACCATTGAATTTGCTATGCCGCTTACGTCCGTTTCGGATACAAAGACCTTTGACAAGATAATACCGATACCGTTTGCGGACGAGATACCGGCAGTAAGCGAAGTGCCGGAAAAAGCTCCCGAGCCGGTCAAGCCGGCGGAGAAGCCTGCCGACAGCTGGGTAAAGCCGATCGAAGCTGTCAGAACGGAAGAACCGGAGGACGAAGTCCAGCCGTTCCGTGTGGAGATAGCCGGGGATAACAGCTATAGCGATGATGAGCCGGACTACGACGATTACGACAGCAAAAAAGAGCTTTCAGATGCCGAAGATGAGCCGACAATCGAAGAAGAACCTGCGAGCGAAGAACAGCCTGTGTCCGTAACGGCGGAAGAACCGGTGCTTACGGAAACGGAAGAAGCGGAACCGGAAAATGAGGAAGCCGAACCGGAGGAAGAACCGGAGGAACCCATACAGACAAGCAAACCGCGCCCCGATCTCTCCGTGACGCAGATAATCAGTGATTACGCGATAGGCGAGTCAAACCCCTACGTCAACGATATAATAGATCCGGAAGGCGACGGGATCTACGGCTATAAGCCCGATCTTGATCTTGTCTTTGAGAGCGGTAAAAACCGTCACGGAAAAGCCGAAGTCCTTGAATTCACCTCCGAGCTTGTCCTCGACAAAGATACGTCGGAAGATGATGATGAAGAAGAGGACGAAAGCACAGGCGGTATTGAACTGCATGAAGAGGTCAGGGAAGCTGATACGAGTGAAAGCGAGTTAAGCATAGCGCTTCCGGAAGATGACGGATCCGACGATGAAGCGGAGCTTCCGGAGTCCTCCGTGAAATTCACCGTAGATGATTTTGATGAGCCGGAAGATTCAGATGAAGCGTAAGAAATAGAAGATATTATCGCAGATACCGCCGTCGGTCACAGGAGCCGGATCATCGAAGAACCGGAAGACGAGCCGGACTATGAACGCAATGACGAACCGGAGGAAGAGCCGGAAGATGAATCCGATGATGAACCGGAGGA
Source organism: Ruminiclostridium sp. (assembly GCA_017479645.1). Taxonomy (GTDB): domain Bacteria; phylum Bacillota; class Clostridia; order Oscillospirales; family Ruminococcaceae; genus Ruminiclostridium_E. The sequence goes on from JAFVBZ010000090.1 coordinate 4,072, forward strand.
AGATGCCGGGAAGGGTCGCTACAAGGGCAACGAGTTCTTCTACGACGACGACAGATACTACGAGGGCGTGAACAACGGCAAGATCATTGCCTGTGCGGTCTGCGCAGTCCTGCTGACTGCCGGGAGCGTCGGCATGAAGTTTATGGCGAAGCCCGCCGATACAGCGCCCGCGGAAGTTCCCGCAATTACCGAAGAAGCTGTTTCTGCCAGCGAAACAGCGGCGGAAGAGGAGCCGGTGCAGGCAGATACCGCATTCTCCGATAAAGCGGCACTCACAAAGCTGTCGTCATACTCTGACCTTACCGATGCAAAGTACAGCGGAAGCTACAGAAGCTCAAAGCGTTCCGCAGAAGCCGGATATATGCGTGCTTCCGGAGCTCCCTATGCACCGCAGATACTTCCCGGCACAGAAGCCGGTGTGATAACCGACAAAGATACCGCATACATCTACACAAACGACTATTTCCGCAAGGTAAGCCTTGCCGCAAGCGGGGATACCCCCGCTGTACAGCCCGATCCCGTTCGTGTTGACGGCTCGGCGGTCTATGGCTACACCGTTCTGGACGGTGACCTGTACGTTATCTCGGATATAAGAGACGCGTCGGGTGCGTCTCTGCATGAAACAGCCGTTACCGTATATGACAGCACCCTGTCGAAAAAGGAAGAATACTCCGTGACCGGCGATTACGCAGGCGCGGTGATCTCCGGCGGAAAGCTTGTGATCGCGGCAGTCTATGCTCCCGACAAGGCGGACAGCCTTTACAGCGGAAAAAAGCCGTCCTTCTCAAAGAACGGCTCTGTAAGCGAGATCCCCGCTTCGGATATATACGCGATCGACGGGGCAAAGCACAATGCGCTTCATATTATATATACCGCGGGCGGGAATGCCGCAGCAGTTCTCGGCGGTTATACCGACGGTTACAGCAGCCCGTCCCGGCTCAAGTCCGGCGATGACGGCATCACTCTCGTGACCGTTGACGAAGGCGTGACATACGCCGTAAACATCGCGGAGGATATGACCGTAAAGGGCGCGGACTGCTATATGGGTGAAGCTTTCGGCACCGACTGTCTCGGATACGGCGCGATGATAGGACAGCTGCCCGATAACGGCGGCATTACCGCATACAAGAACGGCACATACATTTCCACTCTTCCGGAAGGGGAGAGCGGCACCGATGAGAACGCGCGCAGCATTGCATGGTCGGATAACGGCGTGGCATTCGTAGTCGCGGAGCAGGGCAAGACCGCAAGGCTCCTGTACGGCTTCGATATGAGCGGTGATGTTCCCGCTCCCGCGGACGTCACCTCCGATTACATCTACTCCGACAGGCTTTCCGCGGCAGGTGACCTGCTGGCGGGACTGAAGGCGGAGCCTACCCCCGACGGCGAACGTGCAGGACTTCGGCTTTCGCTTTACCGCTATGACAGCGGGCTCAAAGAGACTGCCTACTCGATAATCGAGCTTGACAAGGACACTTCGCGCGACAATCTCAAATACCTCAGCAGCCCGGCGGAGTCCAACAGCTCATTCATTGCCGTGGACGAGACGGGAACTATGTTCGCAGTGCCGACGGTGTACTTTGACGGCTTTTCCGAGGTAGAGCGCATAGTCGTTCTGCGTTTCGACGGGTCTGTGTTCACCCAGATCGGCGAGCATCTTATGTACGACGAGAAATCCTCGGTGCTCTGTCCGGTATTCTACGGCGGAAACCTCTATATCATCACCGATTCCAAGCTCGTGACGCTGGCGCTTCCGTCGGAGTCCTGATATTCTTTCAGCTTTCGTCCAGCTCCGCAGTCACCTCGTTCTCCGGCATTACGGCGAACGACGACAGCTGCGCTTTCAGTTTGCAGTCCTCGGACGCTATCACAGCAGGCTCGGCATTTTCACCGAGAGTTACCCGGTATCTGCCGATGTCGGACGTTCCGGTAAGCGCAGTTTCTCCTGCGCTGCCGTGGGTAACTTCACCGCCTGCTGCCGCCGCGTCGTAAGCCGATGACAGCGCGCGTGCCATGCTAACCGCGGCTCCGCTTATGTCAGCCGTGCTTTCCATGCCGAGCATAGAGAGCGTGGTCTTGCCGCCGCTCTCGGTCACGGTCAGCCCCTCCAGCGCATAAGGCTCGGTTATCGTGAATTCCCAGCTCCCGCTTCCGTACCGGACGATCTTCGCGGTACATTCGCTGCCGCCGTAGGATATCTCCGCTTCCGCGCCGAAAGGCACATCGAGTTCCGGCGGTTTTGCGGCATTTCCGGCACCCGCGCATGACGACAGTATCGTTACCGCAGACAAAACAAAAATAAGACGTTTCATATTATCCACCTTTTCCGATTTATGAAGAAAAAGGGGATCAGTGAAACGCCTTTTGTTTTTGCATGCCCGCGCTATTTCAGCACTTCGGGAAGCACCTCCGGAATGTCGCGGGGGAGTATGCCGGGAAGCCCCATTCTTGCCGCGAGTGTGTCCGCCGCAAGTCCGTGCAGGTATGCGCCCAGCACCGCCGAGTAGAGGAGCGGAGTTCCCTGCGCCGCGAACGAAGCTGTCATTCCGGCAAGAACATCGCCGCTCCCGGCTTTGGCGAGCCCCGGATTTCCCGTGGTGTTGATGAACGTTTCGCCCGAGGGAGCCGCGATCACCGTGTTCACGCCTTTCAGTACCGTCACACAGCCGTATTCCTGCGAAAATGCCTTCGCATAGCCGATGCGGTCACGCTGGATCTCCGGCACCGGCTTTCCGGTCATGCGGGAGAACTCCGCCGGGTGAGGCGTCACTATGATGCCCTTTTTTCTTTCCTTCAGTACATTTATATTCCCGGCGATGGAATTAAGACCGTCCGCGTCAATTATTACCGGACAATCCGCGTTTTTTATGACGAAACTTGTCAGTTCCGCTGTTGCCTTGCGGTTCCCGAGACCGCAGCCCGTAAGCACCGCAGTGTATTTGTGGTTCAGAAGCTCCATTTTCACCGCATCGACGGACTTGTCGGATATGAAGCCGTCGTAGTCCTGTTCAAGCGGAAGATATACCGCTTCCGGCACCGCAGGAGCTATTGCGTTTATCACGCGGGTGGGCGTTGCGAGAGTGCAGAGACCTACGCCTGTCCGGAGCGCCCCGTTTGTGGAGAGGAGCGCCGCGCCTGTGTAGAACGCGCTTCCGCTTATGTTCAGCAGTCTGCCATAAGTCCCCTTGTTCGATACCCGCATACGGGCAGGGATAAACTCGCGTATCACGTTATCCGTCAGCACCGCTTCAAATGAGCTGTAGCAGTCGGAGGGAATGCCGATATCGCCTATGGTTATCCTCCCGCAGTTCTCATAAGCCGGGTGGGAATAAAGCCCCCGCTTCATTGCGCCGAGCACTATCGTGAGATCGGGGCGGAACGCGCCTTCCGCTGTCTCGCCGGTGTTGCTGTCGATGCCGCTGGGAACGTCAACCGAGATCTTCTTTCCCGGACAGCTCCCGTTCACGAACCCGAAAAGCTCTTTCAGTCCGTCCTCCAGTGCGCCGTGAAAGCCGGTCCCGAACACACAGTCGATGACCGCGTCACAGTTCGATATAAGCCGCATGACAGCGTCCTTGCGGTGAATGTACAGCGTTGATTTTACCACTTTTTCGTACAGCGAGTAGCATTCCCGCGCGCAGTCGGATTTCGGCAGATCCTGCACGAACACAAGTATCGCGCTTGCCCGTGCTTCGGTCAGCAGATTTGCGATGACGATACCGTCGCCGCCGTTGTTTCCGCGCCCTGCGAGTATCACGAAGTCCTTGCCCTCAACGCCGCCCATGAAGCGGGATATGCGGTCAAAGCACACCTCACCCGCGCTGCGCATCATCTTCATATATGAAATGCCCCTGCTGTCGGCAGCAGCTTCCGCTGCTTTCATCTGTTCGTTTGTTACGGCAAGCCGCATTTCCTTACCTCCGTTTCCGGTATTTTCGCCCCGGCGGGATAATGCTGCCGGGGCGAAGTCATATCTATAGTTTTGTCAGCCGTTATTGGACTTTTCTGAATGTATATTCGACCGTTTCCTCGCTGTCGTCGAAGCTTATCTTTCCGGTCATCGCCGTGCCGTCGTCCGAAAGCTTCATCTTCATGAACATCGAGGAATCGTATGCGAGAGTTACTTCAGTGCCGCTTACCGGTATCACAGTCCATACCTCGGATCCGAATGCGTCTGAATACAGCGCGGTGGATCTTCCTATGTCAAAGCTGAAAGCCACATCTTCCGTCTCGAAACCGAGCTGACCGGCGTAAGTTTCGATAGTCTGTCCGTCTATCGTGGCAACTTCCCATTTTCCGAGATAATCGGTGATCGCGGGAGCAGTTTCGACTCTTTTGAAGATCCTCGCGTCGTCACTGTTTGCCGGGCTGACCATGATAGTGTCGGTCTCGGCGCTGTATGTGATCTTTACGACTGCTTCTTCCTTCCGGTCGGCAAAACCGTCAAATCCGTCCTCTGTGGGATTTAGCAGAATGAAGTCCGTGTCGGAGAAATAAGCATCATCCTCATCTGCCTCAACCGCGACATAGTTGGTGTCGATCACGAGATAATACTCGTCGCCGTCATGAGTGCCGTACCATTTTCCGGCGATCTCCTCTATCGAGGCGTCACTCTTGACTTCACCGAAAAGGTAGCCGTTTCCGGAAACGGTCTTCACTTCGCTTTCCCATACGAGATCAAGGATCAGAGTCTCGTCGGGGTCTATGAGCTGTGCGGTGCCCTGTGTTTCTCCGGGTACGAACCAGCCGTTGGGATCTTCCCAGCCCTCCTGCATGAGACAATATGCCGGCTTGCCCTTGTAGTCGCCCTGTTCAAGGGTGATGACCGCGGTGTCTAAGTCCTCTCCTTCTATGGACACGGACATCTTATTGCCGTTTATTATAATGTAGAATGCCGGTATGTCGCTTTCGTCAAAGTCAGGCTGATCCGAAATGTTCTCAAATCCTTCTTTTACCGCTTCTTCGTAGGACTGTCCGTTGACCGCGGTAAGGCGCCACATTCCGTCGTAGCCGAGAGACTGCGCTCCCTGCGCGGAAGCACCCGCGTTTGCACTGCTGACAAGGCTCCGGCTTGCGGGAACGCTGTATGTGCCGACAGGTATCACGTTTCCTGCATAATTGATGTAGCCGTCTCCGATATCCGTGAGCCAGCCGTCAAAAATGCCGGCTTCAAAGTCATCGGTTTTGGGGAATCCTTCCCATTCAAGAGAAGCGTACGGTTCTTCGGATGTCGCCGCGGTGCCAACAAGCTTTCCGTTCTTGAAGAAGAACCTTACTCTGAATGCCCGTGTATCGCCGGTTATCTCGTGAAGCTCCTTGCATTTGCCCAAAAGCTCGTCTGTGAACTCGGACGAGAACAGCTCGTTTCCTGTCCAGATGCCGTTCTCATAGAATCCCGACAAATTCCATTCGTTAGTATCATAAGAGTACTCTACCCCGAGATCGGAGGAGCCGGAGCGGATATACTTTCCTGCCATGCCGTTGGCATCAAGAAGATCGAATGCCTTTCCTGCCGCATTGTATGCGATAAGATCGAGGTCTTCTTTCGTGAGCAGGGGAGCCGGGTACTCGGTTGTCGTGGGTTCTCCGGTGTAGAGATAAGGATATGTGCCGACAACGTAGTCGCCGATCATGTTTACGTTCTCCCACGGATAAGCCGTATCAATATAGTTGAACACGCCGGGAAGCTCGTTCGGAATATCATTCCTGTCATCGGTGAATACCGTTGTAACGCCGACTATCCCGTCCGAAACACGGCTGTCAACAAGGATCTCCGCGTACACGTTGTCCGCTTCCGCAGCATATCCGGGATCAAATTCGCTGAATCCGCCGTTGTCTATTATCTCCGGATAGCCGTTTTTGTAGTAGAGCTTTATCCTGTGCTCGGTATTGTCACTGCCCCTCCTGATAAGGATCTCCCTTATCTGGTCATTCAATGTCTGGTAGATGTTGTTGCTCATATTGTCCGCGCTGTACTCCATGTACTCGGTGTATGCCGCGTAATGAGGGTTGGTGCTGTTGTTCTGACTGCCGATGTCCTGACCGAGGGAGCTTCCGATCGCACCTCCGAGTGCGCCTCCGAGCGCCCCGCCGATAGCATTGGTCATTCCGCTCTTTTCGAGTTTGTCCCGGGTCCATGCGGAGAGATCTTCGCCGAGGCTCTCCATTCCGTCAGCGTCGCCGATCTTTATCGAGTTCGCTGTGTCGGGCATTTCAACGGTTTCCTGCTTCTTTTCGCTGCGTCTGCCGAATTCGACGGAGCCTATCTCGCCGAGAGATATGTTCATCGTCTCGTTCA
>JAFVBZ010000091.1 GCA_017479645.1 Ruminiclostridium sp.
AGGAAACAGACCCGACTGCCGAACAGATCGTGACGCTCCGGAAGCTCCGGCAGATCCGCATGGAAGTCAGAGACGGGAATATCATAAGGCTCGAAATAAGCAGCGCTCCCATAAGCCGCATACCAACTACGATGACTACCGCAGTCAGCACCGAGATAAACGTGTTGTACACATTCGTGTGTATGCCCGTGGCGCTCGAAAAGCTCTCGTCAAACGTTACCGCAAATATGCGGTGATACAGAAGTATGAAAAGCAGTACCACGATCACCGAGCATACGATCGACAGCGTAACATCTTCCTCTTTCAGCGCAAGTATGCTTCCGAACATATAGCTGTTTATGTCTATCGACACCCCGCTCAGCGCTACCACTATCATTCCTATCGCAAGCGAGCTGCTCGACAGTATCGCTATCGCACTGTCACTGCCCATTTTGCCTTTCCGCGTTATGTAAAGCAGCAGAAATGCTGACGCTATCACCACCGGGATCGCAAATCCGAGAGGCGCTATTCCCGCCGATGCAGCGATCGCAAATGCACCGTAGCCGACATGGGAAAGCCCGTCTCCTATCATCGAGTACCGTTTCAGCACAAGACTCGTGCCAAGCAGCGCCGCACACAGCGATACAAGTATCCCCACTATCAGCGCCCTCTGCATGAACGGATAGCTGAACAGCACCATAAGCTCATCTGCCATGACTGAAACAGCCCCCTTCCTTGTGAAAGCAGCCCCGTGACATTGCCTTGAACGAGTCCGTCTTTATATAATCGTCCGATGTCCCGAAAAAGTAATCGTTCCGCGACATATTCAGTATCCTGTTCCCGTAATGCACGGCGTTGTGTATGTCGTGAGTCACCATTATCACCGTGACTCCGCTGTGGTTCAGCTCGTGTATGACCTCGTACATCTCCGATGTCACGATCGGGTCAAGCCCCGATACAGGCTCGTCAAGAAGCAGAAGCTTCTCCGTCGCACAAAGAGCCCTCGCAAGCAGTACCCTCTGCTGCTGACCGCCCGAAAGATCCCGGTAGCTCTTGCTTACGATGCCCTCGATCTTCATTCGCCCGATCTCGGTCTTTGCACGTTCCTTGTTCTCCTTCGTGTAGAAAGGAAAGTAGGAATTGCGGTTAAGACAGCCCGAAAGCACTACCTCCCAGACCGTGGCAGGGAAGTCCTTCTGCGCGGCTGTCTGCTGGGGGAGATAACCTATCTCCTTAGGCTTGACTCCGCTGAATTCTATCGTTCCTCCGCTGTGCTTTTTAAGTCCGAGCAGCCCCTTTATCAGCGTGGATTTGCCGGAGCCGTTCTCACCAACGATGCACAGAAAATCACCCTCGTCCACCGAGAATGTAAGTCCCTCGAACGCGGTGATGCCCTCATATTTCATACATAGATCTTTACATTCGATTAGCTTCAATGTCTCACCTTCTTAAATCAGCAAATTATATTATAACATATAAATGGGCAAGTGTCAACAAATCGAAATTTAATAAAAATATATCGAAAAACAATAAAAATCTATTGACAAACAGTTGCAGATATGATATAATGCAATTGCAGTCCGGTGATGATATATGATTTAGGAGGAAGATCTGTGGAGAATGCGGAAAGATTTGCTGAACTTTATGAAAAAGATATACCGATAATGGCGGAGGTGTTCCGGAGCGCCTTCGGGCATGAACCGTGGAATGAGGACTGGAGCGATGAGGAACGGCTGAAAGCGTATCTCGGTGAAACAGTGTGTGCAGTGAACTCGCTTTGCTACGGGCTTTTCGTGAACGGAAAGCTTGCCGCGGTCTCGATCGGCATAAAGCGGAGCTGGTGGGAGGGAACGAACTACGTTATCGAAGAATTCTGTGTTTCCCACGAAGTGCAGGGAACAGGCGTCGGTTCCCGCTTCATCGCAATGATCGGGGACGACATCGGAAAGCGCGGATTTGCCGGGATATACCTCCAGACCGACAAAGATAAGCCGTCATACGGATTCTACCGGAAGAACGGATTTGAGCTTCAGGAAAGCCGTGTGAGCTTTTACAAAAGCGTAAAAAACAATGAGCGGGGAGAGTTGAAATGAATCTTAAATGGACTTCTGAAAAATCGCTGAGACTGTCGAGAATACTGACCATAGCGGTGCTGGCGCTTGCTGTCATCATTCTTTTTCTGATACCGTTGATAACGCAGTGGTATGACGATGTTTCCGGCAAGAACCCTATAATGCCGGTGCTGACCGTATGCCTTTACCTTTCTGACATTATGGCGATAGGTGCGCTGTGGGAGCTGAAAACGCTGCTCGCGAACATCTCGAAACAGGAGCTTTTCACGGAGCGCAACACGAAATGCGTCCGCGTTATATCATGGTGCTGTTTCGGGTTGGCAGCGGTTTTCGCAGTCCTCTCGTTCTGGCGTCTTCTCGCGCTTCTCGTTGCAATAATTGCCGCGTTCGTCGGACTTATCCTCCGCGTGGTGAAGAATATGCTTGCAACCGCGACTGAACTTCGTGAAGAGAACGACTTCACGATATGAAAGGAGCGGGGAAATGCCGATTATAGTCAATCTCGATGTAATGATGGCAAAGCGGAAGATAGCTGCCGGCGATCTTGCCGAGCGCATAGATATTACTCCCGCTAACCTCTCGATCCTCAAAAACAACAAGGCTAAGGCTGTGCGGTTCTCAACGCTGGAGGCAATCTGCCGTGAGCTCGACTGCCAGCCGGGAGACATACTCGAATTCGTCAAGGAAAACGATGAATAATTGACAATTGTGGTGCGCGGTTCGTCCTTTGTTATGCCGCATCCTTGCGGCATTTTTGGGGACGAACGCAAAGCATCGTGCTTTGGCTGCGCGCGAATATTTGAATCGTGACGAAAAACGGTAATTCCGTAAAGAAAAACAAAGCTTTTATTTTTGTCACAATTCAGATACGTCCGCGAAGCGGACACAATAATTGTCAATTGTCAATTGTCAATTATAAATTAAAAAGAGGTTGAGAATAATGGAGAACGAAAATGTAATGACGATGCCGGCGGCGATACCGCAGGAAAGGTGTGAAGCGCCGAGACCGGAGATAAGAAAGCATGACGGAGTGTTTGTGTGGGTGGCGCTGCTGCTGGGATTTATGGTGATGCGGTACTGCTTCTTCAACACAAACGGCTTCTTCACCACCGCGGCTTTTCTGCTGACATTCGTGTGCAGCGCGGTGTATCTGTGGCTGGGCGGTGCGCGTCCCACGGTAAGTCAGTGGATATCGGCAGGCGTGCTGTGCGCGTTCACATCGGTATTTTCCATTACGGCGAGCGGACTTCTGCACGTCCTGTGCTTCCTGTTCCTGACCGCGTTCCAGTTCTGGTGGGTGCAGGCGGTCTGCATAAAAGCGAGATTTGTAACGCGCTATTTCGGATTCGATCTTGCGAGGACGCTGTTCGCACAGCCTTTCTTCAATTTCGGAGACGCGTTCCGTGCAATACGCGCCGGAAAGGGCGGAAAGCATTCGGCTGCTGCCGTTACGGTGATAGTCGGACTTGCAGTAACAGTGCCGCTGACGCTCATTGTCGCAGTTCTGCTGTCAATGGCGGACGAGGGGATAAACAAGATGTTCTCGGAGATAACAGACCGGCTTCTGGACATTGACTTTTTCGATCTTGTGCCGCAGCTCCTGTTCGCGTTCCCGGCGGGTCTGATAATATTCGGCATGCTTCGTGCCGATGTGAAGCAGAAACTTTATCCGCTCCCGTCTGATATGTACTATCACGAGCGCACGCAGCGTCTCAAAAAGCTGCCGGAGCTCGGAGTTTTCGGGGGAGTAACGCCGATCTGCCTGCTTTATCTGCTGTACATCATTTCACAGGCTAACTACTTCTTCTC